>NZ_JBXAXY010000002.1:57215-362829 GCF_056782015.1 Dellaglioa sp. CoH-57-MRSF-17
AGTACAAGATAGCTATTATGATAATCAGTCAGATGAAGAAGTCAAAAGGTCAGATGCAAGTTATCAATTTCCATCACTTGATTTATTACCAGATCCTATTTTAGAAAATGCTGGTGAATTAGATGATTGGGTACTTTCTCAAATTGATGTATTAAATAATACATTGGAAGCATTCCATGTTAATGCAGAAGTTGATGGCTGGACAGTTGGGCCAACGGTGACCCAATTTGAAGTATCATTAGCTGCTGGTGTTAAGGTAAGTAAGATTACCAACCTTGTTGATGACTTGAAACTAGCGCTTGCTGCAAAAGATATCCGTGTAGAGGCGCCAATTCCTGGACGTAGTAGTGTTGGAATTGAAATACCTAATTTAAAATCAAGACCAGTCCTTCTCTCGGAAGTATTGAGATCTCCAGTGTTTATAGAAAATAAATCACCATTGACGGTGGCGTTAGGTGTCGATTTATTTGGTGAAGCACAAGTAACTAACTTACAAAAAATGCCGCATGGATTAATTGCTGGTGCTACAGGGTCTGGTAAGTCAGTTTTTATCAATAGTTTATTAGTTTCTATTTTATATAAGGCAACACCAAACGAAGTTAAATTGTTATTGATTGATCCTAAAGCTGTCGAATTAGCGCCATATCATGATATTCCTCATTTATTAGCACCTGTTATATCAGATGCAAAAGCAGCTTCGGCAGCTTTGAAATGGGCTGTTGATGAAATGGAAGAACGCTATCAAAAATTAGCTGCAGCTGGAGCTAAAAATATTGGTAACTTTAATCAAAAAGCAGAAGCTAATGGCGATTTTGGCCTAAAGATGCCGTATATTTTAATTATTATTGATGAATTAGCTGATTTAATGATGGTTGCTTCAAATGAAGTTCAAGAATATATTGCAAGAATTACACAAAAAGCTAGAGCAGCAGGAATTCATTTAATTCTGGCTACACAACGACCAAGTGTTGATGTTGTTACGGGTACAATTAAAAATAATATTCCAACTCGAATTGCATTTATGGTTTCTAGTCAAATTGACTCGAGAACTATCTTGGATACGGCCGGTGCTGAAAAATTACTTGGACGAGGCGATATGCTCTATCTAGGTAATGGATCAAGTCAGGCTGTTAGGTTACAAGGAACGTATATAGAAGATGAAGTAGATTTAATTACAGATTTTGTTAGAACTCAAGGAAAGCCAAGATATGCATTTAATCCAGATGGACTGAAAAAAATGGCAGATCAAAATGAACAACAAGATGATTTATTGCCAGGTATTTTAGATTTTATTGCGCACGAACAAACCATTTCAACTTCTAAATTACAGCGCGTCTTTTCAATTGGGTATAATAGAGCTGCCAATATTATTGACGAACTTGAAAATCAGCAACATATCTCACATGCTAAGGGGTCGAAACCTCGAGATGTGTATTTAAATGAAGATGAACTCAGACGGATGAGAGAAGAATTTTAACGACAAACTGAATATTAACTCATTTTATGGTAAAATTATGAATGAATAATGTCAGAAAAGGGGATAATGATGAATAACCAAAAAGTATATTATTTTGTAGGAATAAAAGGCTCAGGGATGAGTTCTTTAGCATTAATTTTACACGATCAAGGATTTAAGGTTGAAGGCTCTGATATTGACCAATATACATTCACACAACGTGGATTAGAATTAGCTAATATTAAGGTTTATTCATTTGATGAAAAAAATATCCATGAAGGTTTGACTGTAATTGCGGGAAATGCATTTACAGCGGATCATCCTGAACTTAAAAAGGCACGTGAAATGGGATTAGATATTGTCAGTTATCCTGAAATGTTAAGTCGATTAATGGAAGGTTACACAAGTATTGGTGTTGCCGGCTCTCATGGTAAAACAAGTACAACAGGATTGCTTGCACATGTCTTAAGTGGTATTGCACCAACGAGTTACTTAATTGGGGATGGTACTGGTAAAGGAAAACCTGATGCAAGATTCTTTGTTTATGAAGCAGATGAATACCGTCGACATTTTGTTGCCTATCACCCAGATTATTCAATTATGACTAATATTGATTTTGATCATCCAGATTATTTTACTGGTATTGATGACGTTTTTGATTCATTTGAAACAGTTGCAAAACAAACCAAAAAAGGAATATTTGCTTGGGGAGATGATCCTTTACTCCGTAAAATAAAAGCTGATGTTCCAATTTATTATTATGGTACAAAGGATTCTGATGATTTCCAAGCTCGTGATATAAAACGAACAACTAAAGGTTCTGAATTCGATGTTTATTATCACGATACATCATTAGGTCATTACCAAATTCCAATTTTTGGTGAACATAATATCTTAAATAGTTTGGCCGTTATTGCTGTTTCGTATTTTGAAAAAGTTGATTTAGAAGAAATTGCAAGTGAATTATTAAGTTTTAAAGGGGTTAAACGCCGGTTTAGCGAAAAGTATATTGGTGATATGACAATTATTGATGATTACGCACATCATCCATCAGAAATTAAAGCAACAATTGATGCTGCTCGTCAAAAATATCCTGATAAAGAATTAATTGCGGTCTTCCAACCACATACGTTTAGTAGAACTATTGCGTTGATGGATGATTTTGCAATTAGTTTGAATCTTGCCGATAAGGTTTATTTAACGGATATTTTCAGTTCTGCTCGTGAAACATCAGGTAATGTTTCTAGTGAAGATCTTGGTGCAAAGATTGTTAAGGGTGGCGAGATTATCAAACTTGATAATCTTTCGCCATTACTTGATTACAATAATGCAGTTGTTATTTTTATGGGCGCTGGAGATGTCCAAAAATATGAATATGCATATGAAGAATTATTGAGTAATTTAAGTTTTAAAAATAATTAGTTGCTGAAAAAGAAATGATTTTCGAATCATTTCTTTTTTATTACTTAATTTTTTTTTACGAAAAGTGAAAATTCTTGATAATTTTACATGATTTGGTACACTTGTCCTTATACATACAAGGGGTTATCCTTTAAAAAGGTTAATGCTGTATGAGGTTAAAAGTCATGTTGTATTCTGATTAAAATAAGTAGTATTGCTCTAACTTATTTCATTTTATTAAATTAGTTGTAATAGGTTTTAGTGTATTAATCACAATATTTTAAACATGATTTCTTAATTAACAAGGAGGAAAATAAGATGGATAATCAAAATAGCGTTATTATTAATGAAAAAGATGGATTAAATCATTTTTTAGCAAAATTATATGGGTATATGGCGCTTGCAGTTGGCGTTTCAGCTGTCACAGCATTTTTAACATTGACAGTATTTCAAAAATTAGTTTATGGCTTTATGGCAGAACATTCATGGTCAATTTGGGCATTATTTATTGTCCAATTGGTGGTTGTCTTAAATATTAACGTAAAGGCATCAAGGGCACCATTTGTAACATTTGCTTTATTGATGGGGTATTCTGTACTTGAGGGCGTAACGTTGTCGTTGATTATATCAATGTATTCAGTCGGGAATATCATTGCTGCATTTGCCGCAAGTTCGGCTGTATTCGTTACGATGACCATTTTAGGAAATGTTACTAAACGAGATTTAACTAAATTAGGCACACAGGCATTAGCAGCTTTGGTTGGACTAATTGTTGCTTCATTTGTAAATTTATTCTTACAAAGTGAACTTATTAATTACGTATTCTCATATATCGCTGTGATTATTTTCACCATTTTAACAGCGTGGGACACACAAAAATTAAGACAAGTATTTTTACAACGAGATAGCAATGTTTCAGTTTCTAACTTAGCTATGACAGGTGCACTAATGTTATATCTTGATTTTATTAATTTATTCATTTCATTCTTACAAATCTTTGGTTACGGTGGTAGAGATTAGTAATTCATAAATAAGAAGGTTAAACCTCCAAGTTAAGGATTTATAACTTGGGGGTTTTTATTACTTTATTGAGTTATTAGCGTATTCATTATTAATCACGGCTGATGTTTGGTAAAATAGAGATAGAGATTTTCAAAGGAGACGGATATTAAATGACTAATACTAATGAGAAACTACTATTGATTGATGGAAACAGTATTGCCTATCGTGCATTTTTTGCATTGTACCAATCTGTAGATAGATTTACAAACCAAGCTGGGTTACATACAAATGCATTATATGGGTTTAATAATATGTTGAATGTCATATTAGATACCGAAAAACCGACACATGTATTAGTTGCATTTGATGCAGGAAAGACAACATTTAGAACTAAAAAATATGATAATTACAAGGCCGGTAGATCAAAAACACCGCCAGAACTAAAAGAACAAATGCCATATTTTAGAGAATTACTAGCAGGATACGGCATTAAAACTTACGAATTAATTGATTTTGAAGCAGATGACATTATAGGCACAATGGCAAAAAAAGGTGAAGAAGCTGGATATAATGTGACTATTGTGACTGGAGATCGAGATTTAACACAATTAACAACCGATAAAGTAACAGTTTCTGTCACAAAAAAAGGCGTTAGTGAAATCGAAAAATTTACACCAGAGCATGTAATGGAAAAATTTGGATTAACACCATTGCAAATTATTGATATGAAGGGATTAGTTGGCGATACGTCAGATAATTATCCCGGTGTTACTAAAGTTGGTGAGAAGACTGCAATTAAATTATTAACAGAATATGACTCAATGGAGAATCTTTACGAAAATATTGATCAATTAAAGAAAAGTAAAATGAAAGAGCATTTAATTGAAGATAAAGATCAAGCATTTATGAGCAAAGATTTAGCCAGAATTCGACAAGATGCACCTATCACAATCGATTTTCCTGATACAAAATGGGATGGAAAAGACTTAGATAAGTTAGTTGCTTTCTATGAAAAAATGGATTTTAAAAAATTTTTAAGTCAATTAAATTTAAATTCAGCATCAGATAGTGTAGAAATGAATTTATTTCCAGAACCTAAAAAGACAGATTATAAAGTATTAACTAGTGATAATTTAGATGAATTATCTAAATTATCACAACCAATTTCTTTTTATTTAGAGATGTTGGAAGATAATTATCATACAGCAGATTTTGATGGATTTGCGATAGGTGATGGCAATCAATTTTTCGTAACACGAGATGTTGATTTGTTAAAATCTAAAACTTTAGTTTCAATTCTTTCAAATGATAAAATTAAAAAGAATGTATTTAATTTTAAACGTAATTATGTAGCATTGAACCGATTGGACATTCAACTTGCAGGAACTGAATTCGATCTTTTGTTGGCTTCATATTTGTTAGATACAAGTGATAATAGTAATGATCTTAGTAAAGTTGCACAGAAACATGATTACTATGACGTTAAGTCTGATGAAGAGGTATATGGTAAAGGCGTTAAACGTGCAATTCCAGAAGATGATGATATTTTCTTTAGTCATATGGCATCGAAAGTTGACGCCTTAAATCTTTTGAAAGAACCATTAATGGCCGGATTAGTTGATCATGAGCAAATGGATTTGTACACGGATATGGAACTTCCTCTTTCACTTGTATTAGCCAAGATGGAAATTCAAGGCATTAATGTGGATGCCGATAGATTGAAGATTATGAAAAAGGAATTTTCAACTATTTTAAGTGATATGGAAACTAAAATTTATAGTGAAGCTGGTGAAGAATTTAATATTAATTCACCAAAACAATTAGGCGTTATTTTATTTGAAAAATTAAAATTACCTGTTGTTAAAAAAACTAAAACAGGTTACTCAACTGCAGTTGATGTTTTAGAACAACTTAGTACAATAGCTCCAATTGCAGATTTAATTTTAAAATATCGACAAATTGCAAAAATTCAATCAACGTATGTTGAAGGATTATTAAAAGTTAGACATGAAGATAAGAAAGTTCATACAAGATACCTACAAACACTGACAGCGACAGGCCGATTATCATCTGTAGATCCTAATCTACAAAATATTCCGGTCCGCGTTCCTGAAGGTAAGAAAATTAGACAAGCATTTATACCTGAACATAAGGGATGGAAAATATTCTCATCTGACTATTCACAAATTGAGTTGCGTGTTTTGGCCCATATTGCGCATGATGCTAATATGCAAGAAGCTTTTAAAGAAGGAATCGATATCCATGCTAATACAGCAATGAAAATTTTTAGTTTAGAATCGCCAGATGACGTGACGTCAAATATGCGTCGAACAGCTAAGGCAGTCAATTTTGGGATTGTTTATGGTATTAGTGATTATGGATTGTCACAAAATATTGGGATTACTAGAAAACAAGCACAAACATTTATTGATACTTATTTAAATGAATTTACAGGCGTTAAGAACTACATGGAAAGCGTTGTGCGTGAAGCTAAAGATAAGGGCTATGTTGAAACATTATTCCATCGTCGTCGTTATTTACCAGATATTAACAGTCGAAACTTTAATTTACGTTCTTTTGCTGAAAGAACTGCAATGAATACCCCAATTCAAGGTAGTGCTGCGGATATTATTAAAGTAGCGATGATTAATATGAACAAAATGTTAGAAGAAGAACATTTACAAGCCAAAATGTTATTACAAGTACATGATGAATTAATTTTTGAAGCACCTGAAGAAGAAATTGCTATCTTGCAAAAGAAAGTTCCTGAAGTTATGGACGCTGCTGTTTCTTTAGAGGTTCCTTTAAAAGTTGAGAGTGCGTTTGGTGATAGTTGGTTTGATACTAAATAAAAAGTGGTTGGGGGTAATTATATGCCAGAATTACCAGAAGTTGAAACGGTTCGAAGAGGTCTTAGTCAATTAGTTATAGGTAAGACAATTAAATCAATTGATGTTTTATGGCCTAAAATTGTATCTGGGGATGTACTAGATTTTAAGCGTGAATTAGAAGGTAGAAAGATTGAATCAATCGATAGACTGGGTAAATACTTACTTTTTCGTTTTGATAGTAAAATGACAATGGTTTCTCATTTAAGAATGGAAGGCAAATATTTTGTCCGTGGATCAGATGAACCAATTGAAAAACATTCCCACGTCATATTTCATTTAACTGATGGGCAAGATTTAAGATACAATGATGTTCGTAAGTTTGGACGCATGCAACTAATCCCCACAGGTCGAGAACGTGAACTTTCGGGACTTAAGAAGCTAGGACCAGAACCGACAGAAGATGATTTTAAGCTCAGTTATTTCAAAAAATATTTATCTCGTAAGCATATGGCAATCAAGCCTGTGTTATTAAATCAAGAAGCGGTTGCTGGTCTTGGAAATATTTATGTTGATGAAGTTTTATGGATGAGTAAAATTAATCCGGAACAGCCAGCAAATTTAATTTCTGATAGGAAATTAGCTATATTACGTAAAAATATTATTCTTGAGCTAGCCACTGCGGTACAAGCTGGTGGAACAACAATTAGATCCTATACGGGTGCGTTTGGTGAGACGGGTTTGTTCCAATTTGATTTGAATGTCTATGGTCAAACAGGAAAACCATGTCCTAGATGCGGAGCGCCTATTGTTAAAATAAAAGTGGCACAACGAGGGACACACTACTGTCCACATTGCCAACCGTTAAAGGAAGTTTAAAAATGACTTATATTCTTGGACTAACTGGTGGCATAGCAACAGGTAAATCAACAGTTAGTCGTATTTTTAGAGAAGAAAATATCACAGTTATTGATGCAGACGTTATTGCGAGACAAGCTGTTGAACCAGAATCTGTAACATTAAAAATAATCATTCAAACATTTGGTGAAAAATATTTATCATTAACCGGGAATTTGAATCGAAAAGAGTTAGGTCAGCTAGTTTTTAATGATGCAACAGAGTTAAAAAAATTGAACGGCATTATGGTTCCTGCTATTAGAAAAGAAATCTTGTCACAAATAGAAGTCCAAAAAAAATTAGGTAGCCAGTTAATTATTTTGGATATGCCTTTATTATTTGAGCAAAACTACCAATTACTTTGTGATGCAGTAATGGTTATCTATGTACCTGAAACAGCACAATTAGAACGTTTAATGAAGCGGGATGAATTGTCTTTAGATGAGGCGATGTTAAGGGTTAAAGCACAATGGCCCATTCAAAAGAAAAAAGATTTAGCAGATTTTGTAATAGATAATTCAACAACGGTTGCCGTTACAAGGGTTCAAGTGCTAAACTGGCTTAGTAATCAAATTAATGGTTAAATAATGTAAATAAAAAATAATGAGGTGTCACAATGAAATGTCCACATTGCCAACATAATGGCTCTCGAGTCGTTGACAGTCGACCAACAGATGAAGGTCGCGTTATCAGACGACGTCGTGAATGTGAAAATTGTGAATTTAGATTCACAACATTTGAACGAGTTGAAGCTACACCACTACTTGTTATTAAAAAAAATGGAACACGTGAAGAATTTAATCGTGAAAAGATTCTTAAAGGTATTATCAGTTCTGCTGAGAAAAGACCAGTTTCAATGAAAGCTATCACTCATCTTGTGGATCAAGTGGAAAATAATGTTAGAGCATTAGGTGAAAATGAAATTTCTAGCCAACTAATTGGTGAATATGTTATGGGATTATTGGCTGATGTAGATGAAATTGCGTACATTAGATTTGCTAGTGTTTATCGCCAATTTAAAGATATGAGTGTTTTCTTAAAAGAATTAAATGAAATGATGGCTCGTGATAAAACACCTACAGATAAACCGGATTTGAAGGAATGATAATCAATGATTGATATATGCGGAAATATGAGTCCGAAAGACGGTTATGTCGTTTTAATGGATGAAAAAGTTACAAATGATGATATTGAACGACTAGACTACTTGTATCAACCTGTTATGGGTGTGATTGCGAGTGGTCTATTTGCTCTATTGAAAGGTGAGGCAGGTCAAAATCCACAATTATCTAATCGAAAGATGCATAGTGAATTACTTGCATTACTAAATATTGACATAGCAATGTTTTATGAAGCAAGAAGTGCCCTTGAAGCTTTAGGGCTTTTGAAGAGCTTTGAAAAAGAGGATGCAATAGGAAAAGTTGTTGTCTATCAATTGCGTCGACCTTTGCAAGCAACTGATTTTTTTACAGATGATTTACTAAGCACTTTACTCTGGGAATCGATTGGTGATGGTAGGTACAAAGAAATTACCACTCGATTTGCGTTACCAATTTTAAAATTAGATGGCTTCAAAGAAACATCTAAAAGTTTCTTAGATGTTTTCCAAGTTAATCAAGATCATTTGTCTAATAAACCTGATATTATTTCTGAAAGTAAAAAAGTTTTTTCAACGGACAAGAAGATACCGAAAAAGTTAGTTGAGTCAGGTAGTATTGAGTCATTTGATTTTAAATTTTTTATTGAACTACTGGAAAAGAGTTTCGTTTCTTTGGATAATATCAATGAACAGCGGGATTTAATTATTTCAGAGCATCTCTTGTATGGTATTGATGAAATCGAAATGGCCCAATTTATTGGAGATTCAGCTGACTTATCAACAAATGAAGTTGATTATAATTCATTCAAGCAACATATTGCTCACAAATATAATCAACAAATTAAACTGAAAAAACAAGAAGATTTAACAAGTAGTGATAATAAAAAGGTTAATATGAAATCTGTTGAAACGCTAAAAAAAGTTGGTTTTTCTGAAGAGGATTCGCAGTTAATTCTTGCGAGTGAAGCCTATAAACCTTTTGATTTTTTGAAATCGTTAAAAGAAAGCAAGGGTGGATATGTCACTGACAGTGAAGCATATCTGTTACAGCAACTTATTCAACGACAGATATTTTCTAATTCAGTCATTAATATTCTGATTCATTACATTTTGATTGACCGTGATTTATCAACACTTAATAAATCGTTTGTCGATACTATGGCTAATGATTGGTCACAGCAAAAAGTGAAGACACCTGAAGAAGCCATTAATCAGGTTCGACAATTTAACAATAAAAAGACTGAAACTAAGGCGTCAAACCAACGACAAAGAAAAATAATTAAAAAAGAGACATTGCCTGATTGGGCTAAAGATGACTATCAAGCACCAAAAGTGGATGTAAAAGTTGATAAGGATGAACTAAAAAGACAACTTGCTGAATTTAATAAAACAGCACCCAAAGGAGGAAAATGATGGAAGATTTAGGGACAGAAATCAAAAAATTTCTTGAAAAGGACAACCTGAGTGAAAGATATCCTAATGTTAATTATCGTGATTTAATGAGAAAAGTTTATGAAGATTCAGATGTCATCGCTTTTTTAGATAGAAATAAAGCTGAATTAACAGAGGATAGTATTCGACGCGCTGATGCAAAATTGTATGAATTCTTATCTGAAAAAAATAAAATTATTCTTGGTAAAGGAATGATAGCACCAGGTTATAAGCCACAATTGGTTTTGAATAATCATATGATTGATGTTTCCTATGTACCAACAGATTCTTTTATCGAGGCTCAAAAAAGTAGAGCATTAGCTAAGCGAGTTAAATCAATGAGTATGTCTAAAGATATCAAAAACGCGACTATGAATGGCTTTGATATGGATGAACGTGGGGATGCACTTAGCCAGAGTTTAAAATTTATAACAACATTTGTTGATAGTCCTAAATCTTATCACCAAGCAATGTATTTTTATGGTAGCTTTGGCGTTGGTAAAACATATCTTTTAGGTGCTATGGCCAATGAATTAGCAAGTCGAGGATACCAAACGACTTTAATGCATTTCCCTAGTTTTGCAGTTGAAATTAAAAATGCTATTAGTGATAATCGTGTTTATGACATGCTAAATGCTGTTAAAAAATCTGAAATTTTAATGATTGATGATATTGGTGCCGATGCAATGTCTAGTTGGGTTCGTGATGATATTTTAGGTGTTATTTTACAATATCGCATGCAAGAAGAATTACCAACTTTCTTTAGTTCTAATTTTTCGATGAAACAACTAGAAGATGAGCATTTACGTATTAGTCAAAAGGGTGAAGACGAGCCTCTTAAGGCAAAAAGAATTATGGAACGAATTCACTTTTTAGCAAAAGAAGTTAAGATTGTTGGAAAAAATCGTCGACCTAAATAAGAATAATAGTTGCTAAATTTCACTAAAAATGGTTAAATAGTTATTAAATTGATACGGAAGATTACATTCTTTTTTTATGTCCGCAGGGAGGGAAAGCATAGCTGAAAGCTTTTCTGGCAGAGAATAAGTGATGACCACTTCCATAATGTTGCCTGATTTTTATCAGGTCGGATTGGATCCGTTAAAATCTATGGAGAAAGTTTTGTTTCGGCAAAACTTTGAATTTGGGTGGAACCACGTTAATCGACGTCCCTAATACACGATTTTATTTGTGTATTAGGGACTTTTTTTGTATCAAAAAATATTAAAACAATGGAGGAAGTTAACATGTCAAAAATAAATATTACATTTCCAGATGGCGCAGTTAAAGAGTTTGATTCAGGTATTACGACTGAAGACGTTGCAAAGTCAATTAGTCCTAGTTTAGCTAAAAAATCAATTGCCGGTAAATTCAATGGTGTTTTGGTTGATTATCTTCGTCCATTAGAGGCAGACGGCGCTATCGAAATTGTTACTAAAGAATCTGCAGACGGATTAATCGTTTTATGGCATACAGCTGCTCAAGTTTTAGCTAATGCGTTACAACAATTATACCCAGGTATGAAATTTGGTATGAGTTCTGATATTGAAAATGGTTTCTATTTTGATACAGATAATGGTGAAACACAAGTTAGCGTTGATGATTTGAAGAAAATTCAAGATAAGATGAAATCAATTGTTAAAGAAAATTTGAAAATTGAACGTCAATTAGTTTCAAAAGCTGAAGCTCTTGAATTATTTGCTGGTGACCCATATCGTGCTGAATTAGTAGTTGAAGCTACTGATGAAAATGGACAAGTTGAAATTTACAAACAAGGTGAATTCGTTAACTTAAGCGATGGCGCACAATTACGCTCAACTGCTGATGTTAAAATTTTCCAATTATTATCAGTTGCTGGTGCATATTGGCAAGGTAAATCAAGTAATCCGATGTTACAACGTGTTTATGGTACAGCGTTCTTTAAACAAAAAGATTTAGATGCTGAATTAGTTCGTCGTCAAGAAGCACGTGAACGCGATCATCGAGTAATTGGTAATGACTTAGATTTATTCTTTGTAGATCCAAAAGTTGGTGCAGGATTACCATACTGGTTACCTAATGGTGCTACAATTCGTCGTACGATTGAACGCTACATTGTTGATAAGGAAGTTTCAAATGGTTATGATCATGTTTACACACCAATCTTAGCCAACTTGGATTTATATAAAACTTCTGGTCATTGGGACCATTATCGCGAAGACATGTTCCCACCAATGGACATGGGTGATGGCGAAGAGTTAGAGTTACGTCCAATGAACTGTCCTTCACATATTCAAGTTTACAAGCATCATATTCGTTCATATCGTGATCTTCCTATCAGAATTGCTGAATTAGGAATGATGCATCGTTATGAAAAATCAGGTGCACTTTCTGGTTTACAACGTGTACGTGAAATGACATTAAATGATGGTCATACTTTCGTTGCTCCTGATCAAATTCAAGAAGAATTTAAAAGCGTCCTTCGTTTAATGATGGAAGTTTATGATGACTTTGGGATTGCTGACTATTCATTCCGTTTGAGCTATCGTGATCCAGCTAACACAGAGAAATACTTTGATGATAATGAAATGTGGACAAAATCACAAAGTATGTTAAAAGGTGCTATGGATGATTTAGGCTTAGATTACTACGAAGCTGAAGGAGAAGCAGCATTTTACGGTCCTAAATTAGATGTTCAAACAAAAACAGCGTTAGGAAATGATGAAACGTTATCAACAATTCAATTAGATTTCATGATGCCTGAAAAATTTGAATTATCATACATCGGTGATGATGGTGAAGAACACCGTCCTGTTATGATTCATCGTGGACTTGTTTCAACGATGGAACGTTTTACAGCTTACTTAACAGAAATGTACAAAGGAGCATTCCCAACTTGGTTGGCTCCTAAACAGGTAACAATTATTCCTGTTAAAAACGATCTTCATGCCGATTATGCGCATGATTTACGTGCTAACTTAGTTGCTCGTGGTGTACGAGTAACGGTTGATGAACGTAACGAAAAGATGGGTTATAAGATGCGTCAAGCGCAAGTTACTAAAGTACCTTATATTTTAGTTGTCGGTGATAATGAAGTAGCTGAAAATACAGTTTCTGTTCGTCGACATGGTGAAGATGATTCAAATATCTTTACAAAAGAAGATTTTATTAACAACATTACAAAAGAAATTGCCAACTATAGTCGTAAAGCATAAAAAAGACTCATTTTAATTTGCTTGACAATGAGTCTTCAAGTTGGTATGATATAAAAGTTAAGAAAAAGCAGAGGCTCCCGCTTCTCGCCTGAAGAGACAAAGAGTCTCTGGGCAGAATATTATTGAAATTAAATTCCAATTAAAATGGATTTCAAGCGGGCTGCGATAATTTATTATTGTTGCCCGTTTTTCTGTGTTTTTTCTCAAAAAAATTTGGAGGTGCATTGCCATAGCAGTTGATAAAGTAGACAAAATGGTCAATGAAGGTATCCGCGCATCGGAACTTCGTTTGATCGGTGATGATGGCGAACAACTTGGTGTTAAAACGAAACAAGAAGCACTAGATATGGCAGAAATTGCTAATTTAGATGTTGTTGTTGTTGCCGCTAACTCAAAACCACCTGTTGCTAAGATTATGGATTACGGGAAGTACCGTTTCGAATTACAAAAGAAACAAAGAGAAGCCCGTAAAAACCAAAAGATTGTTAATGTTAAAGAAGTTAGACTTAGTCCAACGATTGATATTAACGATTTCAATACAAAATTGAAAAATGCCTCAAAATTCCTTGCAAAAGGTGATAAGGTTAAAGTATCAATTAGATTTAAAGGCCGTGCAATTACGCATAAAGAAATCGGACGTGATGTCTTGAATCGCTTCGCTGACGCAGCTAAAGAAGTTGCATCAGTTGAATCAAGAGCGAAGATGGATGGACGTAGTATGTTCATGATGCTTGCACCTAAGGCTGAAAAGTAAAGCTATATTAGGAGGATATTAGATTATGCCAAAACAAAAGACTCATCGTGCATCAGCAAAACGTTTTAAACGTACAGGAAATGGTGGCTTAAAACGCTCTAAAGCATATACAAGTCATCGTATGCATGGTAAAACTAAGAAACAACGTCGTCAATTAAGCAAATCAACTACAGTGTCAGCATCAGATAACAAGCGTATCAAACAAATGCTTTCACAAATGAAATAATAAATATAAATTAGACAATTGATGCCATTTTTAAATGGCTCAATAAGGAGGAATTTTCATGCCACGAGTTAAAGGTGGAACCGTTACACGTCAACGTCGCAAAAGAATGCTTAAATTAGCAAAAGGTTACCGTGGATCAAAACATATCCAATTTAAGGTAGCTAAACAACAAGTAATGAAATCGTACCAATATTCATTCCGTGATCGCCATCAAACAAAACGTAACTTCCGTCGTCTATGGATTGCACGTATTAACGCTGCAGCACGTATGAATGGTTTAAGTTACAGCAAGATGATGCATGGCTTGAAATTAGCTGAAATTGAAGTTAACCGTAAAATGTTAGCTGAATTAGCTGTTAAAGATTCAGCAGCATTTGCTGCTGTTGCAGAAGAAGCTAAAAAAGCATTAAGTAAATAATAACTTTTAAGAGGATACTTGACCAATTGTCAAGTATCCTCTTTTTTTAATAAAATTTCTGTAAATAAGTTAAGTATGTTATTTTTAGTGAAATCAAAAAAATTTTATGTGATATCAATGATTATGGTCTATGTAACTAATAAGACAAAATATAATCTTAAAAAGAGCAATATAAAATTGAAATAACTCGTTTCTATTATTTTAAAATGAGAAAATAAAATTAATTTCATTTGTTTTCATGGAAAACATGCAATTTTGTTGAAAGTACATTATACTTAGATTATTATTCTAAAATTGAGGTAGCTAACATGCTTGAGAGATATAAACCAACTTGGATGGTTGAATCAATTTATGATTTAACACCAGAGGATTTACAAAATCATGGAATTAAAGTTGTTATGACTGATTTAGACAATACATTAATTGCATGGGATAACCCAAACGGAACCCCAGAATTGAAGAATTGGTTAGAGCTTATAGCTGCGGCTTCAATTCCAGTGATTGTTGTATCTAACAATAGTCACGAACGTATTGAAAAGGCACTGGAACATATTGGATTACCATTTGTTTCCAGAGCTCTAAAACCATTTACAAAAGGAATTAACCAAGTTAAAAATGAATTTAAGATGAATAATCAAGATTTAGTTTTAATAGGTGATCAATTGATGACTGATATTGCTGCTGCGAATAATGCGGGCATTAAAAGTATATTGGTTAAACCACTTGTTGAATCAGACGCTTGGAATACAAAACCTAATCGTTTCATTGAAAAAAGAATTAAAAATCACTTAATTAAAAAACACGATTTTAAAACTAAATGGGGGAATTCATTGGATGACTGACATAATTGAAGTACCAGAAATTGACGAAGATCTTTTTTGTATTGGCTGTGGCTCAAAAATTCAAAGTGAAGAAGTAGATGAATTAGGCTATACACCTAAATCCGCAGTAAAAAAAGGACTTGAAACAAATGAACTATATTGCCAAAGATGTTTTAGACTACGACATTA
Organism: Dellaglioa sp. CoH-57-MRSF-17; assembly: GCF_056782015.1. Next base: position 72,932 of record NZ_JBXAXY010000002.1, read on the forward strand.
CAATGAAATTGCTGACGTTAAGTTAACTGATGATGATTTCCTAAAATTATTGAATCAAATTGGTAGTGCTGATGCATTAATCGTCAACGTTATTGATATTTTTGATTTTAATGGTAGTCTAATTCCTGGATTACATCGATTTGTGGGTGATAATCCTGTTTTAATGGTTGGAAATAAAGCTGATTTATTGCCTAAGTCATTGAGACGTTCGAAGTTAAAGGATTGGATGAGACAACAAGCTAATTTACAAGGATTACGACCAATTGATGTTGCATTGACAAGTGCAACAAAAAACTTTGCGATTGATGAATTATTAGAATTAATTGAAAAGTATCGTGAAGGCCGTGATGTGTACGTTGTTGGAGTAACTAATGTTGGTAAATCAACATTGATTAATCAAATCATTAAACAAAGAACAGGTGTCCAAGACCTGATTACAACTTCAAGATTCCCAGGAACTACGCTTGATAAGATTGAAATTCCATTGGACGATGATCGAGCTTTAATTGATACACCAGGTATTATTCATCAAGACCAGATGGCTCATTATCTATCAGGTAAGGCGCTAAGATTAGTTTCTCCTCAAAAAGAAATTAAACAACGCGTCTATCAGTTAAATGAAAACCAAACATTATTCTTTGGGGCTGTTGCAAGATTTGATTACATTTCAGGGGGAACTCCTGGTGTTGTCGTTTATCTTGATAATGATTTAATGATTCATAGAACAAAAACTGAGACTGCAAGTGAATTTTATGAGAAACATGCTGGTGGTTTATTAAATCCACCAACAGATGATGAAATGAACGACTTCCCAGAATTAGTTCGTTTTGAATTTAAAGCAACACAAAAAAGTGATTTAGTTTTTGCCGGACTTGGATGGGTAACCATTAATGAGGGTGCTAAAGTCGCTGGCTGGGCACCAAAAGGTGTTTCGGTTCTTTTACGTAAAGCAATGATATAAGAGGAGTTAACTAACATATGACATTAAGAGGCAAACAAAAAAGATATCTACGCAGTCAGGCACATCATTTACGTCCACTTTTCCAAGTTGGAAAAGAAGGCGTGTCTACTAACTGGTTAAACCAAATTCGCGAAGCAATTGAAAAACGCGAATTAATCAAAATTAACATGCTACAAAATGCAACAATTGATACAAATGAAGTTCGTATTTTTATTGAATCTAATAGTTCAATTCAAGTTGTTCAAGTGATTGGTCATACATTAGTGCTTTATCAAGCAGCAACAGATGTCGAAAATCGAGATATCTCTGACAAAGTTAATTTACTCGCTTAATTTAAAATTTTGAGGAGGTTTTTAGCTTGACTATTCAAGTCCAAAAATTAAAAGAAATTAATTTAGTTACGAAATTTAAGACTAAACCCATTCTTGATAATACGAAAAAGCGTGTTGGAATTCTCGGGGGTACGTTTAATCCGCCTCACTTAGGTCATTTAATAATTGCTGATCAAGTTTGTCAGCAATTAGGATTAAGTGAAGTTCGATTTATGCCGGATGCAACACCACCACATGTGGATAAAAAGGAAGCAATTGATGCAAAGTATCGCCTTGATATGGTTAATCAAAGTATCGCGGATAACGATAAGTTTAAGCTGGAAGATACTGAAATTAATCGCGGTGGTATTAGCTACACCTATGACACTGTGGTTGCTTTAAAAGCAGCTCATCCGGAAAATGATTACTATTTTATTATTGGCGGCGATATGGTAGATTATTTACCGAAATGGTCTCGTATTGATGAATTAGTAAAATTAGTACATTTTGTTGGAGTTAAACGAACGGGATTTGAACAAACAAGTCAGTATCCTATACTTTGGGTTGATGTACCAACAATTGATATTAGTTCAACACAAATTCGAGATAAGATAAAAAAAGGCTGTTCAATTAATTATTTAGTACCTAAGGCAGTCTCAAATTATATTGAGAAAGAAGGGTTGTATCGTGAATAATTTAGTTTATTCTAATAATCTTTTTAGTGGAACTAGAGAAGAATTAGTACAGATTTTGAAGGAAACTTTGAGTGAAAAAAGATTTCAGCATGTGTTAAATGTTGAAAAATCTGCAATTGAACTTGCTCAAAATAATAATGGTGATATTGAAAGAGCAAGTATTGCTGGACTTATTCATGATTATGCCAAGGAGCGGACAGATGACACCTTTATCAGAACAATTAAGCAAAAACATATGGATCCTGATTTATTAAATTGGGGGAATGCTATCTGGCATGGAATTGTTGGCGCAGAGTTGATACATGATGAATTAGGTATTACAGATGATAAAATTTTAACATCAATTGTGAAGCATACGACAGGCGATGTTGAGATGGATTTGTTGGATAAAATTGTCTACGTCGCTGATTTCATCGAAGAAGGTAGGACGTTCTCTGGCGTTCTTGAAGCACGAAAAAAAGCATTTGAAAGTTTGGATGCAGCTGTTGGATTTGAAACAAAACATACACTAAGTTATTTAATTAATACCAATAAAAGAGTGTATCCTAAAACAATTTTGACCTTTAATAAATGGGTCGCAGAATAGAGGAGTAATAATGAATAGTATAGAAAAATTAGAAATCGCAGTTAAGGCTGCTGACAGTAAACGTGGCGAAAAGACGGTGGCTATTGATGTCCATGAAATTAGTCTATTAGCTGATTATTTCATGGTGACACAAGCTGACTCAGCTCACCAAGTTAAGGCTATCGTCAAAGAAATTCAAGATCAAGAAGAACTAGCAGGTGTTGAAGTCCGTCGTATTGAAGGACGTAATTCAACTAGTTGGGTTTTATTAGATTTTGGAGATTTAATTGTGCATGTATTTAAAACTGAATCACGTGAATTTTATGATCTTGAAAAATTCTGGTCTGAAGGCGCATCTGTAGATTTATCAGCATGGATTGAAGAATAATGATTTATACCACCTTTTCAAAATTGTATGATCAATTAATGGATCCTGATTTATATGATTCTTGGCAAACATTTGTCGAAACACAAGTTCCTGATAAGAAAACTGAAATTCTTGAATTAGCTTGTGGTGCAGGTCAATTAGCAATTGCTTTAACGCAATCTGGTTATTCAGTCGTTGGTTTAGATTTATCTGAAGAAATGTTATCAATTGCTGACCAACACGCACAGGATGCGAATGTATCCTTGCCTTTAGTACAAGGTGATATGATGAATTTGGAAGAGGCAGAGTTACCACAATTTGATGCGGTAACTTGTTTTGCTGACTCATTTTGTTATTTACCTGACGCTGATGCTGTAGGAAACGTTTTTAAATCAATTCATGGATTACTACAAGAAAATGGTCGATTCATTTTTGATGTTATCTCAACCTATCAAACGGATGAGATTTATCCAGGTTATATGTACAACTATCAGGATGATGATCAAGCTTTTTTGTGGTCAACATTTAAAGATGAAGAGCCACACAGTGTCGTTCATGAATTAACTTTTTTTGTCAAAAATGATACTAACTGTCAATTTGAACGTCTAACTGAGGACCATCATGAACGAACATATTCAGTTAATACGTATACTGAATTGTTAAAAAATGCTGGATTTAAGAATATTAAAATTTCGGCTGATTTTGGCACAAGTCAAGTTGATGATAAAACAACAAGACTATTTTTTGTCTGCGATAAATAGGAGTGAGTTACTTGGACACGACTGGGGTTATTGTTGAATATAATCCGTTTCATAACGGACATTTGTATCAGATTAATCAAATAAAAGAAAAGTATCCTGATACGACGATTATTGCCCTTATGAGCGGACAATTCTTACAGAGAGGTATTCCAGCTGCACTTGATAAAGAGAGCCGTACGGAGCAAGCATTGCAATCTGGTGTTGATTTAATAGTTGAGTTACCCGTTGCATTTTCTGTTCAACCGGCTGATTTGTTTGCTCAAGGTGCCATTAAATTATTGGCCGGATTAAAGATAACCAGACTTGTTTTTGGTGCTGAACATCCTGATTTGGATTTTATGACTATCGCAACTGAAATTCAAACGTTAGATAGTGAGTTTAATCAGTTTAATGAAACGTATGCCACACAATATCAACGAGCTGTTTTTGAAAAAACAGGTGTTCAAATTAATCGGCCTAATGATTTGTTAGGTTTAGCTTATGCTGAAGCCTGCATAGCCGAAAAAGCCGAAATCCAGTTATGTCCGATTCAACGTATAGAGGCTGATTACCATGAAACAAAATTTGTTGATACTCAAAAAATTACAAGTGCAACAGCAATTAGATTAGCAGTTCAACATCAAGAATCGATTGTAGAAGTTGTTCCTAATCAAACTCGACTTGATTCAGAAAATGAAAGATGGGCCGATTGGACAGATTTTTGGCCATATCTTCGATATCAGTTGAGTCTATCAACACCAGGTCAATTATCGTCGATTTATGGCATGTCTGAGGGTATTGAGTATCGTTTGTTGCAGCAGTACGAAAAGTTGCCTGACGAGGCTAATTTTGATGATTGGGTCCAAGCCGTTAAGTCGAAACGAGTAACTTATACAAAAATCTCAAGACTAGCAACTTATATTTTGTTACAAATAAAGCAAAATGAAATTGACAAACAATATAAGCAGCCTTATTATCATGTCTTAGGGTTCTCAAAAAAAGGTCAAACGCTGCTTAATCATTTAAAAAAGGAAGTGCCATATCCTATAATAACAAAAATTAGTAAAAAGGATAAAGAGGGACTTTACCAATTAGATTATCGAGCAGGAATTATTTATGGGCTAGTTAGTCATAAAAAATCGGATCTTTTTAGAAGACCTAAACAAATTAATTAACATACTGTCAAGGATATACCATTGACAATGTTTTTAATCACAGGTATAATCATAAGCGTTGCATTAGGAGGCATATTTGCATGAAATGGTCCTTAGTTGAGTTAAAAAAACAAAGTGATGAACCACTTCAAGTTGACGAAATGTTAAACCTTTCCGAAGGATTAATGCTGCGCAACAAAACAATTACAGCTGTTTCAGAAGTCCATGTTACGGGCATTCTGTCAGCAGATCATCAAGATGTCATTGGTCATTTTAACGTTAGTTTAACAGTTGAAATGCCATCAACACGATCATTAAAGAGTGTCGATGTCCCATTAAATTTTTCAGTTGATGAATTTTATGTAGGCTATCGCGATAAAGCACTTGAACGGTTTGATAAAAATGATGTTGTAATTATTTTGGAAGAAGATATGCTCAATTTGAATTCTGTGATAGAGGATAATGTGTTATTACAGATTCCGATGCAGATACTGACTGATGATGAGAGAAAAGCAGAAGATTTACCAACCGGAGACGACTGGGAAGTTCTTACTGAAGATAAACTCGTACAGGTTAGAAAAGAAAAAGTTGATCCTCGATTTGCCTCATTACAAAATTTTTTTGATAATGATGGTTCTGAAGAGGAATAAACATAACAATACTTTTATTAAAAGTTTTGGATAATTTTAAAGGAGGTGTTTGATAATGGCAGTACCAGCACGTAAAACATCAAAAACACGTAAGAGAATGCGTCGTACGCATTACAAGTTAACTGTCCCAGGTATGAGCGCTTGCCCTAACTGTGGCGAATTAAGAAAATCACATTATGTATGTCCTAGCTGTGGTTTTTATGACGGAAAAGAAGTCGTAAAAGTAAACAACTAAATCTACATTAAGTAAAAAGCCTTAACAACCATGGTGTTAAGGCTTTTTCTGTACAAAAAAAATAAGATTCAATTGAATCTTATTTTTTTTCACTAATTTTCAAACTTATAATTTTGAAGTCTGTCTCTGGATCAAAAAATTGAAAAGGTAATTTGGCATGGCTTTCAATATAAGTTACATTTTTAGCCGGTGTTTTAACAGCCTTAAAAGTGGGCGATTTGATAGATTTAATTAAATCTATCAAATCTAGAAGTAATAACTCTGGTTTGTTACTAAGATTAGACCAGCCTGAAAATTCGGAACGATAATTTTTAAAGATTGTTTTTCTTATCGGACTGATGAAAGCATTACTACTGTCATTTTCGTAAGGAATTGACTGAGATGCGATAGTGTGCTGACTTGTGGTACTATAAATTTGAATTCGACTATCTTTTAAATCTAAAAAATCGGCCGTTAATAATTTGTCGTTAACTTGGACAACTAAGTCAAAAGTAGGGATATTGTTAGAAAATTCTGCTTTTGCGCGACTGTATAAAAAAGTATCGATGGCATAATATAATTCTTGTACTTCAACTAATTTCATATTTGAAAGACCTCCTGAAATCAGTATAACAAAAAAAGGTAAAATAGATAGGAATTTTTGATGTCTAGTGTATAATTGACGTTGAAAGTTAAATGGGTTTATTGACAAAGTCGGTAGCTGATACTTTCTTAGATTACATGGTTTTTGATTCACAAAAAATTAAAGAAATGTAGGAGGTATTATAATGGATAAAGCACAAATTGGTGTTATTGGAATGGCTGTTATGGGTAAAAATCTCGCATTGAATGCTGAGAGTCGTGGCCGTACGGTAGCTATTTATAATAGAACGGGAGCTAAAACTGAGCAAGTTATGAAAGACCACTCAGAAAAAAAATTAGTACCCAGCTACTCAATTAAGGATTTTGCAGATTCATTAGAAAAACCTAGAAGAATTATTATCATGGTAAAAGCTGGCAAACCAACTGATGCTGTTATTGCAGAACTATTACCATTCTTAGATAAAGGTGATGTTTTAATTGATGGTGGTAATACTTACTTTGAAGATACAGTACGCCGTAATGCAGAATTAGATAATTCTGGAATTAACTTTATTGGAATGGGCGTTTCAGGTGGCGAAATTGGTGCACTTGAAGGACCATCAATGATGCCAGGTGGCCAAAAAGAGGCATATGACCTTGTTGCACCAATTCTTGAGGAAATGTCTGCTAAAGCTAGCGATGGGACACCATGTGTGACTTATATCGGTCCTAACGGTGCTGGTCATTATGTTAAGATGGTTCATAATGGAATTGAATATGGTGATATGGAATTAATTTCTGAATCATATCATTTGTTAAGAGATTTATTAGGCCTCTCAGTTGATGAAATCGCTGATATCTTCTCTGACTGGAACAAAGGTGAATTGGATAGTTACTTGATCGAAATTACTGCTGATATCTTAACACGTAAAGATGATTTAGGCACTGGTAAACCTATTGTTGATGTTATCCTCGATCGTGCTGGAAATAAAGGTACTGGTAAGTGGTCATCACAGAGTGCACTTGAATTAGGTGTTCCTCAGTCAGTTATTTCTGAATCTGTTTATGCACGTTACATTTCAGCAATGAAAGAAGAACGTGTTGAAGCAAGTAAAGTTTTACCTAAACCAGAAGTTAAATTAGGTGAATTAGATAAAAAAGAATTAATTGAAAAAATTCGTGAAGCATTATACTTTAGTAAAATCATGAGTTATGCACAAGGATTTGAACAATTACGTGTTGCCTCAGAACATTATGAATGGGATTTAAACTTTGGTGATATGGCTAAGATTTGGCGTGCTGGATGTATCATTCGTGCCCGTTTCTTACAAAATATTACTGACGCATTTGACGAAAAAGCTGATTTAAATAACATCTTATTAGATGGTTACTTCAAAGATATTGTTAAAAAATATCAAGAATCAGTTCGAGATATCGTTGGTATTGCTGTTAAAGCTGGTATTCCAGTTCCTGGATTCAGTGCAGCAATTACGTATTACGATCAATACCGTTCAGAAGTTTTACCTGCTAATTTAATTCAAGCACAACGTGATTACTTTGGTGCTCATACGTATGAACGTACTGATAAACCAGGTTCATTCCACTATACTTGGTATACTGAACAATAAAAAAAGTTAATAAATATACTAAAAAAGGCTATCTAACAACGATTTAAAAGTTGTTAGATAGGCCTTTTTTTCTTTTGGTTACGCTTTTGGTTACGTTTGAGTTAAGTATCTAAATATTGTAATAGTTTTGAAGTTACTGTTATATAGATTTGGGTAATCCTTACATTGGAATGACCAAGTAGATCTTCAATGCTGTTAAAGGAGGTACCGACTCCATGTAAAATTAACAAACACAAAATTGTTATCACTCTTTAAAAATTAACGTTGATATCCTAAATTTGGAGAAGTGACTTTTCCAGTAGATTTATTGACGTCAAATTCTACCATGTGTGTTTCAGTATCGAAGACGGATACAATATATTTATTACCTTTATCTAAAGTATCGCTTGATTTAACTTTTGGTTCCCAGTCGCTTGTCTCATTATTGAATGATTTAAAATAGCTTAAAGCAAGTGATTCAGCTTTTGATTGCGTCATCTTAGTTGATGTAGATGAACTTGTAGATTTTTCAGTGGTAGTAACGTTATTTTTCTCAGCCTCAATACTAGAAGAGCTTGCGGCAATAGAACTTTCAGCTGCGGTAATTGAAGAACTTGCAGCTGAGATGCTAGATGCTTGAGCAGATGATTCTGATGATGCTTTACTTTCGGAAGTTGCTTTTTTTATGGACTCTTTCTTACTTGATTCCTTTTTAGCTTTTATAATACTAGATGATGCAGCCTCAGAAGATGAAGAATCCTTACTTGTATTCTTGCTATTCCCACATGCAGTTAGTGAAAGTAGTGTGATGGCAGTAATCCCGACTATTGTTATTTTTTTATTCATAACACAAATTCCTCCAAATATTTTTATAGTAAAAAGCGAGCAGTGGGAATTGAACCCACTCGAAGTATCTATACGCCCGTTATCTATTTGTTTAATTTAGTGTACTAGTACCATCCCTATAATTAAGAGTAACACCGGCCTCTACATTAAAAATGTAAGTATTGAATTTAATTGAGGAGCTACCAATAGATTGAGCTTCCATTTGTACGCCACGAGCAAGAAGTTCATCTCCTCTGAATATTGGAGTAACGCGGTATCTAATATAGTTATTAGGATGTTCTTTAAGGTAAGTAGCTATATCCATTTCATGGGCAAGCATTTCAGGTGCATTCAGTTCACGAGTACCCGTAATTAAATTCTTTGGATTATTGTTCTGACCTGATAATTGATAACCAATTAAATGGCTACGATTATATAACCATCCGTTACTAATACGTTTATTTTTCCAGCCAGTAGGGTTCCAAGTTAACCCTTCGCGTTTCGCGGTAGGCATTAAAGATTTACTTAACATTGCATTGGCGGTTCCAGCACGATTCAGAGAATCTAGGTTGCTGTACGCTTCCCAAGTACCTTTACTAGTAGATAGGGTGCTTTCGCTGAAAGTAGGAATATTATTATTAACTTCTATTTCAGATTTATCACTATAGTTTAGAGATGATAAATCAAGTGTCTTAGATTTTTTAGTTGTTTCTTTTTTTGAAGAATCTTTACTATCATATTTAGCTAACTTATTTTTTAATTCTTTGATTTCTTTGTTAAGTTTGTCTAATTTCACTTGTTCTTTATCAACTTTATTATTAATTTCTTCTGCTTGCTTTTTGGCAGTATAGTCGTAAGTAACATGTGAATCAGATTTTGCTAAAACGGTAGTCGTGTTACTGATACCAATAAAAGTGAATGATAAAATTAGAACACGTATTAATAAATGATTAGTTGATTTCATTATTTTTTCGCCTTTCTATATCCAGCATCTTGAGCGGCTTGTTCTGTTTGGAAAGTAATCGCATTTGATTTACTCATTTTATAACCAGTTTGACCGGGAGTATGGTAAATTTTAGAATTAGTATTACCGATGATGGATCCTCCGCCAGTAGTAACAGAATCTGCGTTAGATGAATCCGTAGATGTAGAATTATTTTCTTTTTGAACGCTGTTAAAATGTTCTTGTTCTTTTTTTGCAGCTAGTCTTTGAGAACTTTCAGATTTAGATTTAGCTTTAGATTCACTTTCTTTTTCAGAAGTGGCTTTAGATTCTTTCTCATTTAATTTTTTACTCAATGATTCAGCTTCAGATTCTTTTGAAGAAACTTCTTTTTTTATAGATTCATATTTTGACTCTGCCTTTTTCTTATCGGCAGAGCCAACTTTTGTTACGGTAGTAAGGGGCGATTGTTTTTTAGTTGGTTCGGCCTGACTAGTCATCCCAATGCCTACAAGTGAAATGATCAGTACAGCAGTAGGGTACCAAACCCGTTTCTTGATTTTAGTGTATATATTTGGATTTTTAGTTTTTGTCATAAATCTTTTAACTGTGTAGTAAATAATAAAATATATTGAAATAAAAAAAATAAGTGCAAATAAAACGTTCATAATACGTGTTCCTCCAAAGATTTTTGTAATGTAAAATAAGCAATAAAAATTGTCTCAGTAATAAAAGTTATGTTGGTAATCTTTTTAAGACAGAAAGCTTGATTGGGCGGAACTAGATTCTTTGACACTAGCATTTCTACTTGAAGAAGGTGCAGTGATACCAATTAGAACGAGTAAAATAAATGAGATTAGGAAACTAAATAATATTAATTTTCTTGCATGATTAGTATCCTTTTTGTTAATTTTTGCGATAATAAATTTAATAACATATACCAAAAATGTGATAAAAGTAGTAATAAATAAGAGAGCGAAAAAGATACTCATGTGGAAAATCCTCCAGAAATAATATTTTTAGTGAAATATTGCGTAATTAGATTATGATGGACATACTCTATATCAATACAATTTTACTATTAAACTTTATAATAGTATATGAAAATAATTATTAGATGAACGTTATGAATATGTCACATTGGGATTAACGTTAAGACGTTAGTTTATGGATATGAAAGAAAAATTAGGCTGAAAAAATCTATTGAATCCCGAAAATATAAAGAATTATTTGTATAAAAATAGAGTGGATTTTCCCACTCTATAAAAAGGCTAATTTTTGGAGTCACTACTGTTTAGAACTAAAATAAAATCGGTTTGGATAGCATCGCCTAAAACAAAATCATGTTGGCTATGTTTTGTTAAGCCTTGTTTTTCATAAAAGGAGAGGGCAGGTTTATTATGTTCCCAAACTCCCAACCAAAGTTGATCTTTTTTAAATTCTTTGGCAACCTCTTTAGATTTTTCAAATAGAAGTTGACCTAATCCCATTTTTTTGTGATTTTTGCGAATGTAAATTCGTTGGATTTCTAAGCCGTTCGGAAAGTCATCTTCAGTTTGTGCGTCGTTAATATTTAATTTTAAATATCCAGTTAACTCATCATTAACATGTACGAAGTAAAAGAATGCATTTGGATCATTTAATTCACTCGTTAATTGTGGTAAAGAATAAGCGGTATCCAAAAAATCTTGTAAATCTTTTGGATCGTTATCTGCAGCGAAAGTATCAGTAAAAGTTTCAATGCTAATCTTTTGTAATATTTCTAAGTCATTAATTGTGCAAAGTGTGATAATAGGTGTCATCGCTTTTTCTCCTTATATGTAATCTAAAATACTTATAGTAATAGTAGCCTAAAGCTGAAAAATAAACAAATATTAAAATAATATAGCATAATCCTTGACTCTGAGTGCACTCCAAGTGTTTAACTTAGTATATTAAATAAAAAGGGAGCGATTTAAATGAATACAGTTACATTAAATAATGGAGTGAAAATGCCACAACTAGGTTTTGGCGTGTATCAAATTCCTTTAGAAGAAACTGCAGAGGCAGTTTATCAAGCGATTAAAGTAGGATATCGATTACTAGATACAGCGATTGCCTATGGAAACGAAGTTGAAACTGGGGAAGCTATCCAAAGAGCGATCACTGAAGGATTAGTGACACGAGAAGAGTTGTTTGTCACAACCAAATTATTTATCCAACATGTTGGTGAAGAAAAGGCGATGAAGGCAATTGATGAATCACTAGAAAGAATGCAGTTAGATTATCTAGACTTATTCTTGATTCACCAACCATACGGTGATGTATATGGTGCTTGGCGCGCTTTAGCTACCGCACAATCTGCTGGGAAAATACGTGCTATTGGGGTGTCTAACTTTGATATCGGAAAATTAATAGAATTCTCTCATATGAATGGTGTGGCTAAAGTTCAAGTTAACCAAATAGAAGTGAACCCATGGAATCAACGTTTAACGGATGAAGCCTATCATGAAAAATTAAGCATTCAAATGGAAGCATGGGCACCTTTTGCTGAAGGCCGGTTAGACTTATTTAAAAATGAAACATTGTCAAAAATTGGTAAACAATACGGTAAATCAGTTGGACAAGTTATTCTAAAATGGTTAATGCAACGTGGTATTGTAGCACTTGCTAAATCTGTGAGACCGGAACGAATGGCAGAAAATATCGACATATTTGATTTTGAATTAACAGTGGAAGACATGGCAACTATTACTGCCTTAGACAAACAAGAATCTGCCTTCTTTGATCATAATGATCCAGAAAGAGTTGAACGGTTCATGGAATTATTGTCATAAATTACCTGAAGTAAAGTTATTTTGCCAATGGTAAATAAAATATAAGTATAAGTATATAACGGAAAAGAAGCATTTGGGATAATTTTATCTATTTGAAGTGGAACCCCCTAAGTTGGAGAAAAATCTAACTTAAGGGGTTTTATTGTGTTCTTAGTTGAAATAAAGGAAAAAACTTTAATAGTTAACCAATGAGGTAGTATGGAATAAGATAATCCGTAACTATTTTTTAAGACGCTAAGGTATAATTTCGATATTCTAATATCCTAACTTAACGGCACACTTAGAAAATATAATGTGGTTTGGTGGAATTATTTTGTCAGAGAATAAAACCTTTTCATATAAGGTTTTTGAAGAAGTTATTTTGAGTATGCTGAATGGAGAAATCCGTGTTAACGTTGTAAAAGAAATTGAAATGGCAAAATTTATAATTGAATTATCGGTTTTACTGATTAAAGCTGCTGGTATCGAATAACTAATTCCAATTTTTAGTTTTCATTTTAATAAAGCGTTAATGATATATTTTTTAAAGTTAACGGTTTGTTATATTAATTTTATTACTCTTTTAGTTAATAATATATTAAAAAAACGGTTAAAAAGTGCTTGAATACCTATATGAGTTGAGCAGTGCAAAGTGTATGCAAGAATATCATTTAATGGTAGAATAAGAAAAGTAAGATATCGGTTAAAAATTGTGTGTATATGGATGAGAAAATAAAATAAAACTAACAGGAGATCATGAAAATATGAGTCGTATTCTAATAATTGAAGATGAAAAAAATTTAGCGCGCTTTGTTGAATTAGAATTACAACATGAAGGATTTGAAACTGAGGTTCATTTTGATGGGCGAACGGGTCTAGAAGCTGCTTTAAATGAAGATTGGGATTCAATTCTACTTGATTTAATGTTACCTGAATTAAATGGTCTTGAGGTTTGTCGCCGTGTACGACAAGTTAAAAATACACCAATCATTATGATGACGGCTCGTGATTCAGTTATTGACCGCGTATCTGGCTTAGACCATGGAGCAGATGATTATATTGTTAAACCATTTGCAATCGAAGAATTATTGGCGCGTTTACGTGCATTGTTACGTCGTATTGATATAGAGGGTGAACAAAATGTTGCAAAACAGACAACTGTCACTTACCGTGATTTAACAATTGAAAAAGAAAATCGTGTTGTTCGTCGTGATGAAGAAGTTATTGAGCTAACCAAACGTGAATATGAACTACTTTTAGCTTTAATGGAAAGTGTTAATGTTGTTTTAGCTAGAGATGTTTTATTAGCTAAAGTTTGGGGATATGAATCAGAAGTTGAAACAAACGTTGTGGATGTTTATATTCGTTACTTACGAAATAAAATAGATCGTAGCGGTGAAGAAAGTTATATTCAAACGGTCAGAGGAACAGGGTACGTAATGAGATCATGAGAAAAAAAATAACCCAGCATCCAAAAGAAGTAAGACGTATGTCACTTAAATGGAAATGGGCATTAGGAACGGCAATAGGTGTTTTACTTATATTTGCCGTTTTTTCTGCGCTTATTTTTCAGAGTTTTAGTGGCGTTTTATTAGATAAAGAAAAAAAAGATGTACAAGATACTTTAAGAACGGTGACGCAACAGTTAAGTCGTGAGAATCAAGACTTAACAATTTCAAGTACTGCACAACATTTAAAACCGATAAATGCAGATTCTCGACCAGATAAAGACGAAAATAACTTGTACTCAAATGCAGTAATTGTTAATTTATCAAGAGAAAATATTGCAGTAGGTGTTTATAATTTGAAGCAACAAGAAGTTTTTGCTTCAAGAAATTTAAACGTACCATTTGTTAAAAAAAATAAAATGACGTTTACTAGCCAAACAATTGATGGCGCAAATGGATATGTTGCTAGAAGAGCTATTTATTCATCTAAAACTGGCAAAAAAATCGGGTATGCACAAGTAACTAATGCTTTAGAAAATTACCATAAAATTAGTAATAAATTAATTCTAATTTTTATTGTTTTAATTATTACGGCAACCTTTGGTAGTGCTATATTAGGGTATATCCTGGCATCTTGGTTACTGAGACCGATTGAAGTAGTGAACGAAACTATTGATATTATTAATGAAGGCGAAACACCAATTGGACATGTACGTGTCCCAGATATGCATAGAAATGATGAGTTATCTGATTTGGCGGACTTGTTCAATAGTATGCTAGATAGGATGGAGCGCTACGTTGATCAACAGCAACAATTTGTTGAAGATGTCTCACATGAGTTAAGAACCCCTGTAGCAATAATTCAAGGTCATATGGAATTATTGAACAGGTGGGGTAAAGATGATCCGGCAGTTCTAGCGGAGTCGATTGAAGCATCTTTGCAAGAAATTAATCGTATGAAGAGTTTAGTTCAAGAAATGCTTGATTTATCAAGAGCTGAACAAGTAGAGATGACATTTAAAAATGAGTTAGTTGATGTCCGATTAGTTGTTTTACAAATTTTCAATGATTTTAAAATGATACATCCCGATTTTACGTTTATTTTAGATGAAGATTTTAATGGAGAAAGTTTGGTAAAAATATCGCATAATCACTTAGAACAAGTTTTAATTATTCTAATGGATAATGCCGTTAAATATTCAGAAACAAGAAAAGAAATTCATATTTCAGCATCAAAAGATATGAAAATGGTTCAAATTGCTATTCAAGATTTTGGTGAAGGAATTTCTAAAGATGACTTAAAAAATGTTTTTAATCGCTTCTATCGCGTTGATAAAGCTAGAAGTCGTGATAAAGGCGGTAATGGTCTTGGATTATCAATCGCACAAAAACTCATTATGGGTTATAAAGGAACATTAGTGGTAGAAAGTGTTGAGAAGCGTGGTTCAATATTCAGAATTTCGTTGCCTCTAGCTACTACTAAACCAACCGAAAAGATAAGAAGAGACTAGTGTTGAAATGCAATACAAAAATTTAGACAGTATAATAAAAAAAGCTTACCATTCTTAGAGCAATTCTAAGAATGGTAAGCTTTTTTTAATGGTTAATCTTTATTTGCGGTTTTGTTTACCAGCATTACGATTACGATTATTTTTTGCTACATTTGAAAGATTATCTTCAACATTATCAATTGTTTGTTCCACTGTTTCTTCAACAGCATCAATTGTTGAACGTTCTCTAACAATTGGTGGGTTCTTAGCAAGTTCAGCTTGAATTTCGCGACGAATCTTAGGACGCATTAACATAATTATAAATGTTTGAACACAAGCGAAGAGGCCACCGATGAAGAAGTAGAGACCAATACCTGCTGGCGCACTCATTGTAACAAAGACCATCATAACTGGACTAGCAATTAACATTGTTTGCATTGTTTTCTTTTGTTCTGGCGGAATGCCAATTGTTGAAATGAATCCTTGACCCAAATACACAATGAAACATAGCACAGTAAAGATAATTGATGGTGTACCTAATTTAATGCTAAAGAAGACAGCATCCTTTAATTCTGAAGAATATAAGATTGCAGCGTATAGCGCAGCAAAAATTGGCATTTGAACTAATAATGGTAGGCAGCCAATTCCGCCAGTCATGCTGACGTTGTTATCTTTATAAAGTGCCATCATTTCTTGACTGATAGCTGCTTTTTCTTCTGAACTTTTAGCATTTTTTTGTCGTTCTTGAATGACTTTTAATTGTGGTTGAATCGAACCCATTTTTTCTTGTTGAACGGTCGCTTTTTTCGATTGATTAATCATCATTGGCATAAGTGCCAAGCGAATGACGATTGAGATAACGATAATTGCTAGACCGTAGTTGTTACCTAGATGAGCGGATAACCAGTCAAGCAATCCCTGAGTTGGTTTTGCTAAATAGTCGTAAACCATCCCAAAAGGATTACCATTCTTGTCTCTGCGGACGCATCCCGATAGGAACAGGACAAGCGCCATGAATATTGGGAGCATTGTTAAACGTTTAATCTTTTTCATTAATATATTTTCCCCTCTTAAAGTGACTATATCGATTACTATACTTTAAATATAGGGGGATTTCAATGGGCTATAAATAAATCGTAATTAGTAAATAACGGTAAAGGCAGTCGGCATATAATTAGTTAAGGAGGTTTCTTTATAATCAGTCACCTTACCGGCTGGTGTAGGTGAATTTTTAACTTTTTGAATAAATTTTTCTAATTGGGTATTATCTGAACTACTTGCTTTAATTGTGACGCTGTCATCAAAATTATTTTGTACTGACCCGTAGATGCCTAGATCATCGGCTAATCTCTTCGTCGTATATCTGAAGCCAACACCCTGCACGCGACCAAAAACAGTTATTTGAATAGCACTCATAATGTAATCCCTCCATATTATAAAGTAGATATAGGCATTTATTGCTTTCATTATAACTGGAAAAGATGATAATGACCAACTAATGCTATTTTAAATATGCTATAATTATTTCCAATAGTAAGAGGGGTACATTTATGGAAAAAATTAATTCAACACAGAATGCTAAGATTAAATACTGGAAAAAATTACAAACTAAAAAAGGTCGTAAAAAGGAAAATAAATACCTTTTAGAAGGCTGGCATTTAGTTAAAGAAGCACTCATGGCAAACACAAAAATTGAATATTTGCTTGTTACTAATGATTTTAGATATTTTGATGAAATAGCCGATACGACAATTGAGCAAGTAGAAATCTCATCTGAAGTTAGTTTATATCTTGCTGACACGAGTACGCCACAAGGTATTTACGCGGTAACTGAGATGGAAGAAAATCAACAATTATCAGTTGACCATTTAACTGGTGGCTGGTTAATGCTAGATGGTGTTCAAGATCCAGGAAATATTGGAACAATGGTTAGAACTGCCGATGCTGCCGGTTTAACAGGTGTCATTTTTGGTGAGGGTAGTGCAGATAGTCATCATCCTAAAGTTTTACGTTCGATGCAGGGAAGCCAATTTCATGTTCAATTAGTGGATGCCGATTTAATGGAAGTTACTACCTTATTCAAAGAAAATAATATTGCTATTTATGGTTCTGAATTAAATGAAGATGCACTTAGTTATCGTGAGATTTCTGCTACAGATAATTTTGGTTTAATTATGGGAAATGAAGGTAACGGGATGCGTAATGACCTGTTAAATGAAACGGATGCTAATTTATATATTCCAATTAAAGGTCGTGCTGAATCGTTAAATGTCGCTATTGCTGCAGGTGTACTAATGTTTCATCTTAAAGCTTAATTATGATATTTGGTGAAATTATTACGATTTACTAAAGATAACTGATTGCGCTTGCAATAGGTGCTCAATCAGTTATGATGGAGATAGGAAAAAATATTTTGGGGGCGTACTAGTATATGAAAAAAGATTCGTATCTTGATGATGAATTATATATGAGTTATGTTGGAGACCTTTTGGCAAAACCAGAAGTTCAAAGATTAAGTGAATATACACAACATCATTTTTCTACTCGATTAGAACATTCAATCTCAGTTTCCTATGACAGTTATCGTATCGCTAAAAGATTACATTTAAATGCAAAAGCAACGGCAAGGGCCGGATTATTACATGATTTATTTTACTACGATTGGCGTACAACTAAATTCGATCGCGGTACACATGCTTGGATTCATCCGCGTATCGCTATTAGAAATGCAGAGAAGTTAACGACATTATCTGATTTAGAAAAAGATATCATCATGAAACATATGTGGGGTGCTACTGTTGCACCACCTAAATATCCAGAGGGATATATTGTAACCATGGTTGATAAATATGAAGCAACAAGTGAAGTTTCATCACCGTTAAAAAATAAATCAAAACATAGCTTTCAGCAATTAATTGCAATTTTAAAATAGTTTTAAAAAGGATAGGCCTACAGGCTTATCCTTTTTGTTTTTTCGAAAACGAACCAATTTGTTTACTTTTTGTTAGTTAATGATAAAATATAGTAATAAAGTAACTGAGGAGGGGTTAATTATGCAAGTTGTTCAAGAAAAAACAAATTATGAAATGTGTCCTAAATTTGAAAAAACTTTTTCAATATTAGGTAAAAAATGGAACGGTTTAATTATTAACGTTTTATTGGATGAAGGACCTCAACGATTTAAAGAATTAGCTCAAAAGGTTGATAAATGCAGTGACCGTGTATTAGTTGAACGTTTAAAAGAACTTGAAGATACTAATATTATCTCAAGAGTCGCCATCGGTGAAACTAGTCGTAGTTTTTATGAGCTTACTGAACAAGGAAAAGACATGAAAAATATGATGGATAGCGTCCATACATGGTCAGAAAAGTGGTATACACTTAAAGATTGCGAGTAAGACTTGACGATAGGCTTTGATACCTTTAAACTATGAATATAGAATAAAGGCTTAGACAGAAAATAGTAGATATTTTTCTTGGATTTAAAGGGATGGTTAGCTAGACTGAAACTAACCAATAAATAAAATATTGAATTCACTTCTAGAGCTGTTAATTAATGTAGGCTAACTTAAATCATGCAATTAACCGGTTAATGGCCGTTATCATTTTGAGTGTTTGGGAATTTGTATTCTCAAAAACAAGGGTGGTACCGCGAGACCTCGTCCCTTTTTAGGACGGGGTCTTTTTGTGTCTAAAATCTATCAAAACAACTAATAAAGGAGTCGATATTAATGGATTTAAAAGAGAAATTACTTGAGTTACAAGAAAAAGGCTTGAAACAAATTCGTGAATCAGAGGATCTAAAACAAATTAATGCTATTCGTGTTAATTTACTTGGAAAAAAAGGACCAATCACAGAAGTTTTAAGAGGTATGAAGGAATTATCAGCCGAAGAACGACCTAAAATTGGTAGCTTTTCTAATACCATTAAAAATGAGTTAGCTGAAGCTATTCGTGTGAAAAATGAAGAACTTGAAATTAAAATGACTGCTAAAAAGTTGGAAAAAGAAAAAATCGATGTAACGCTACCAGGTGCCCAAATTCAATTAGGGCAGCCACATGTTATTATGCAAGTGATTGAAGAATTGGAAGAGCTCTTTTTGGGTATGGGGTATCAAGTTGTTTCAGGTCCAGAAATAGAAGAAGACCATTACAATTTTGAAATGTTGAACTTACCTGCGGATCATCCCGCTCGTGATATGCAAGATACATTTTATATTACAAAAGAATTATTAATGAGAACACAAACATCACCCGTTCAAGCAAGGACAATGGAAACACATGATTTTTCAAAAGGACCATTAAAAATGGTTTCACCTGGTAAAGTTTATCGACGTGATACAGATGATGCAACGCATTCACATCAATTTCACCAGTTCGAAGGGTTAGTAATCGACAAACATATTACGATGGCAGACTTAAAGGGAACGATTGAACTGATTGCTAAAACAATTTTTGGAGAAGAACAAGAAATTCGGTTACGACCAAGTTACTTCCCATTTACGGAACCGTCAGTTGAAGTCGATGTGACCTGTTTTAAATGTGCGGGTAAAGGGTGCTCAATCTGTAAATACACAGGCTGGTTAGAAGTTTTAGGCGCTGGAATGGTACATCCTAATGTATTAAGAATGGCCGGTGTCGACCCTGAAGTATACGGTGGTTTTGCCTTTGGTTTAGGACCAGATCGTTTTGCGATGCTTAAATATAGTATCGACGATATTCGTCATTTTTATTTAAACGATAATCGATTCCTGTCACAATTTACGAAAAGAGGTTAGAGATAATGAAAGTATCTAAAAATTGGTTGAATGAATATTTAACATTAGAAATTGAACCTGAAATTATTGCTGAAAAAATAGCTCGTACAGCCGTTGAAATTGATAGCGTTGAACGTCCTTCTGAAGGACTTAAAAAAATTGTTGTTGGATATGTTGATAGTTTGGTACCACATCCAGACTCTGATCATTTAAATATCTGCCAAGTTGATGTTGGTGAAGGATCTCTTAGTCAAATCGTTTGTGGCGCACCTAATATTGCCGCAGGGCAAAAAGTTATTGTTGCATTACCCAATTCTAGAATTGCTGATAATGTTAAAATCAAACGTGGTAAAATGCGCGGACAAGCTTCTGAAGGTATGATTTGTGCATTACAAGAAATTGGATTTTCAGATAGTGTCGTGCCTAAAGAATTTGTAGAAGGTATCTACGTAATGCCAGAAAATGCAATTCCTGGTGAATCAGTCTTTGATTACTTAGGTATGAATGATGACATTATTGATATTGATGTGACACCAAATCGTGCTGATATGTTAAGTATGCGTGGGGTAGCACATGAACTATCTGCTGACTATGATGTTCCGGCAACATTTAAGCATCCAGAATTGAAAGAAACATCTACTGAAAAAATTGAAGATTACATTTCTTTATCGTTGCCTGATAAAACGTTAGCACCCACATATTCGATGCGCGTGATTAAAGATTTAACAATTAAAGCAAGTCCAATGTGGTTACAAATTCGTCTTTGGAACGCAGGCGTTAGACCTATTAATAATGTCGTTGATGTGACCAATTATATATTGATGGATTATGGTCAACCATTACATGCCTTTGATTATAATAAATTGGGAAGTAAAGATATTTTAGTAAGAACAGCTATTGCTGGCGAAAAGATTACAACACTAGATAGCGAAGAACGTGAATTAAAAGAAAAAGATATTGTGATTACAAATGGTAAAACACCGATTGCTATTGCTGGGACAATGGGTGGCGAATCAACACAAATAACCGACGAAACTGTGACAGTTGCGATTGAATCTGCAGTATTTAACAATTCAATGGTTAGAAAAACAGCACGCACACATGGTATTCATAGTGAAGCCTCAATGCGATTTGAACGTGGTATTAACGTTGAAACAGTACAAGAAGCACTTGATGCAGCAGCAGAGTTAATCGCTAATTTAGGTGATGGAACAGTTGTGTCGGGTACGGCAAGTGCAAGTAAGCTAGAAGCAGAGTCAACTTTTGTTGATACAACGGTGGCACATATTAATGGTGTACTTGGGACTGAATTATCAGAATCTGAAATCACTAAATTATTTAAACAATTAGGATTTACGGTTGTAAATCGCGATGGTACTTTAAATGTTGAAGTTCCTGCAAGACGTTGGGATATTAGTATTGAAGCAGATTTAGTAGAAGAAATCGCGCGTATTTATGGATACGATAATATTCCTTCTACACTACCAACTGGCAAAATGACTCCTGGTAAATATACTTATAAACAAAAAATGATTAAACAGGCGCGTCATATTTTGGAATCAGCTGGGTTATCTGAAGTTATTAGTTATGGATTAACAACGGAAGAAAAAGCTGGTAAATTTATTTTTGAAGAAAAAGATGTTTTTACGACAAATTTAATGTTCCCAATGAGCTCAGAACGAACAACAACAAGAATGAACTTAATCAGCGGGTTATTAGATGATTTAGCGTACAATGAAGCACGAAAATCTGACAATCTTGCTTTCTATGAACAAGGAAGAGTCTTTTTCCGCAGTGAGGGCGAAGAGCGACCTACTGAAATTGAACATATTGCAGGTGCAATGACAGGATTATTTAAACTTGCAAATTGGCAAAATGAAAAACAACCTGTTGATTTCTTCATGATTAAAGGTGTTGTTGAACAATTATTAACACAATTAGAATTAGTTGATGATGTTACTTATGTATCTTCTGAAAGTCATGAAGATATGCATCCAGGACGAACAGCTGATATCTATTTAAAAGATGAATTAATTGGTTTTGTCGGCCAAGTACATCCTAATTCAGCTAAAGAATTTAATTTAAAGGAAACATACGTTTTCGAATTAGATCTTCAAAAATTAGTTGATGCGAAAAAAGCAGACCGATTATTTGCGCCTATTTCTAAATTCCCATCAGTTACTCGTGATGTGGCCCTCCTAGTTGCTAATGATATAGCTAACAGTGAGATTGAAGCGTTAATTAAAAAACAAGGTGGAAAGTCTTTAATTGATGTTCATTTATTTGATCTTTATCAAGGATCTCATATTGAAAATGGCATGAAATCCCTTGCTTATACGTTAACTTATCAAGATATTACAAAAACTTTGGTTGAAGAAGATGTCACAAATGATTTTAACCGTGTTATCGAAGCTTTAAAAGAGACGCTTAGGGCTGATATTCGATAATTTAGGACGCAGCTTAATAATACTTATTATTAAGCGTGAGGAGGTTAAACAATGAAAAAAGATGATACATCTCCAGAATTACCGCCAGAGAATAATAAAAACCAGGCTAAGAAAATTATTGCAGGGGTCATTGCATTATTATGTATATTACTACTGACAATATTGTTTATGACCTATAGATATATCAAGGCATCTTTAGATCCACTAGATAAAAATAATAATAAAATTGAACAAGTTTATATTCCAATTGGATCAAGTACAAAACAAATTGGAACAATTTTAGAAAAAAATAAAATTATTAAAAGTGGTACGGTGTATACGTACTATGTCAAGCAAAAAAAGGTGTCACAATTTAAGGGCGGCTACTATCAACTTAAGGCATCTATGAGTTTGGATAAAATTGCTTGGACACTTCAACAAGGTGGAAGTAGTGAGCCTATACAAAATAAATTAGCGAAAGTATTAGTTGGTGAGGGAACAACAATTAACCAAATCGGTAAATCCATTTCAAAAGAAACAAATTTTTCATATAATGATTTTATTAAATTAATGAAAAATAAAACTTTTTTGGATTACTTAGATAAAAAATATCCAGATCTTTTAGATACCACTATGGCATCTAAAAACGTGAGATATCCTTTAGAAGGTTATTTGTTCCCAGCTACGTATACTGTTTATAAAAAAACAACGTTAAAAAATCTTGTTGAGCAAATGATTGTTAAAGCAAATGATGAATTATCGCCTTATTATGCAACAATAAAAAAACAAAAATTAACAGTACAAGAGGTCATTTCTCTCGCTTCATTAGTTGAAAAAGAGACGGAAAACCATAAAGATCGTCAAAAAATTGCCGGTGTTTATTTCAATCGAATTGCATCAGAAATAACGTTACAATCAAAAATATCAGTTAGTTATGCGCTAAATATACCGCAAAAAGATTTAACGTCAGCTGATTATTACGTGGATAAACCATATAATTTGTACGTTTATAAAGGATATGGACCTGGTCCATTTAACAATGCTAGTTTAGATTCTATCCAGGCTGTTTTGACACCATTGGACAGAAAGAAAGGTAATTTCTATTTTATTTTCAATTCAAATTCTAAAAAAATAGAATATTCTAAAACGTATGAATATTACCAAGCATTTTCACCTATGACACAGGCTGATAATGATTATGTTCAATAATCCACGCAACCGGTTTACAATCACAAAATTAAATGTTAACCTGATAGGCATATTGAACTTATTAATTTTAAGAGGAGTAAGTGATGGCAGAAGATAAAGTATATCCAATGACCGTAGACGGTAAAGTTAAACTTGAAGAAGAACTTGAAACATTAAAAACAAAAACGCGTGCAGAAATTATTAATCGTATTAAGATTGCACGTAGTTATGGCGATTTATCAGAAAATTCAGAATATGAATCAGCTAAAGATGAACAAAGTTTTGTTGAAGGCCGAGTTAAAACAATTGAACATATGCTCCATTATGCAGAAATTATTGATAACGCTGGTGTAGATGCTGACGAAGTTTCTGTTGGTAAAACAGTTTCATTTATGGAACCTGGTGAAGAGGAAGAAACATACACGATTGTTGGTGCGGCAGAAGCTGACCCAATGTCTGGTAAAATTTCAAATGAATCACCAATCGCTAAAGGATTAGTTGGCCATAAATTAAATGAAACAGTAACAATTGAAACACCAAATGGTAATTTTGAAGTCAAAATTACCGATGTTAAAGATAATTTATAAAAGCTAAATATAAAAGATTAAGTTGCAAATCATTTGTTACTTAGTCTTTTTTTATTAAATTAAGTAGGTGAGATAAGTTGAAAAAGAATTTTGCAATAATCGGTTTAGGTCGATTTGGTGCGAGTGTTTGCGAAACGTTGATTGAGTATGGGCAAGAAGTTTTAGTTATTGATAGGGATGAAGCTCGTGTAAATGATTATATGGATATTGCAACACATGCTGTTGTTGCCGATGCACAAGATGATGAAGCTTTAAAATCAATCGGTATTCGTAATTTTGATCATGTGATTGTCGCAATTGGTGAAGATATTCAAGCAAGTATCTTAGTCACATTGATGGTTAAAGAATTAGGTGTTCCTGTCGTAACGGCTAAAGCATTGAATAAATATCACGCTCGTGTACTCCAAAAGGTTGGGGCAGATCATATTGTTCATCCTGAACGAGATATGGGAATCAAGTTGGGTAGGGCATTAAGTTCTAATCATTTGTTAGATTACTTAGATTTAGATGATGATTACCGATTGGCAGAAATTGATATGACAGATCCGAGATATGTTAATAAGACATTAGATGAATTAAATTTCAGATCAACATTTAATTTAAATGTAATCAGTATTAGACGTGGTAAAGAAATGATTATTTCACCATTAGCAGATCAAATTATTTTACCAAATGATCAGGTACTGATTATTGGTGAAACAAAAGCTGTCACAGAATTTGATGAAAAAATGAACAAGACTAAATAAAAGGACAAGATTGCATATTGCAATCTTGTCCTTTTGTATTATACAAAAACTATTTAATCAATCTTTTTGTGTGAACGATAATTGGCTTAATAAGTATCAAGAGAATAGCCAAAATTGAGACGATCAAACCAATACCCATGTATGGTGGCCAATAGATAAGTTTAACGGTATGATTTCCCTTAGCAACTTTAAAGCTGAGAAAAGTATTCAATGATTTATTAGTTGCTACGGATTTACCATCAACTTTAACATGCCAACCTTTACTGTATGGAATCGTTGTAAAGACGACTTGATGATTACGTTTAACTGATATTGAACCTGTGATTGAATGTTGATTGTATTTTGTAACGTTTAATTCACTAGATTTTAGTTGCTTAATTTGGGATTTAAATGAATTAACATTCATTTGATAAAGCGTAAAGTTTTCTAAGAAAAGGGTTCTTTTCTTTAATTTAGCTGTCAGAACTATTTTTTTACCTTTATTATTGGATGCAATATTAACAACAACTGTATTTCGATACGTTTTATATTGTTTTAATTCGTGACCATTTAATTTAAATAAAACATTATCAGTACTTAATCCTGAACCTAAGGTTAAATAATAAGCATCGTTTGTTGTTGGTGTGTATGTGAAAGTGACTAGTCCAGATTTATTTAGTTTCGTTTTTGTTAGAATAGAATTTGTTAAATTAATTTGTGAACCAACGTTATCAAAATTGACAGTATTAAAATTAATTGGTGTAAATAAAGCATCGTTATTAATACCGGTTAGAGCAGATAACCAATCAGACTGATATCTTAATGGGTTAGTTGTTTTATTCTTGTTTGTCAATATAGTATCATTTGCTGCATAGCCAATTGATAAAGCATACGGATTTTTAACCGTTTCAGTTAACGAGTTATTTGAGACAGGTCTATAGTAAGCTGTATCAGGTTTTTCAGTTAGTGGTGTCAATGTTTCTAACTGTGTGTCCAATGCCTTAGAAGTCCGTAATTGTTTTGGTGTAAAAACGTACTTCATATTTAATAGGGCATCTGTTACCAAGGTACCATTTGAGTAAGTGACATAATTATCACCATCAGGTTGTCCTATCTTACCGTAAAAAGTTGGGATTGATTTTGAAAAAGCAGAACTAAAATGGGAACCGCTGAAAAAATCAGCTGACATGGCATCATTTTTAGTCCGACTGTATGTTTGTGCGACACGATAGAAAGAATTATCAATTTTTTTTAACGATTTACTTTCAGTTGCTAGGGCAGTCGTTGACACGTCGTATTCACTTGTAGATAAATAACTAATGTTATCTAATGAATAAACAGCGTTACATGACATCTCAGCTATTACACTTGCAAATAACAACCATTTGAATGAAGGTGATGCATGATCTTGGAACTGAATTAAAATTAACGTTAAAAGAATAAATAAAATTGATAGGAATAAAGTTTCATCAGATAAATAACTATAAGATTCTTTTGATATAAATAAGTACGTAAACATTCCGATGAATAAAAGACCTACAATACTCAATTTCCAGAATTTTATAGGATTAAAGTACTCAAATTGTTGAGCAGCTAAAAGGATAATCCAAAAGCAAAATACAAATGAAAAACGATAAGGATACCAAACTGGAAATTGCATTCCGTGCCATAGTAAATCTAAAGGTTCAAAGCACATCGATAGGATCAAGAAACTTGTGATTAAAAAAGAGACAACCCGTTCTTTAATTGAAAAACGGTTATTCATGAAATATAAGATAAAACCAATTAAAGCCAAACTCCCTACAAAAATATTAGGGAAACCAGAAGGCATTTGATCAAAATTGAATGAACCAATCACAAATTTTGAAAGCATCGCTAAAGGATTATATTCAATTTTTGCTTTAATAGATTCTTCCGTGTATTCTCCCTTACTTGAAAGCAATGAGAATAGAGTTGGAAAGAGGATAATTGCTGAAATTGCTACAGAAACTAGAGATTTATAGATGAAAATCCATGATTTTTTAAAAAATTGTTTAACTGATAGAGATACACGACTTGTTGTATATAAGAAATATAAAATCATAAAAAGACAGACCATATAACCCATATAATAGTTAACGATTAAAAGTAACGCAAGCCACCAAGTATAAGCCCAACTTTTTGAATTCAACTGTAATTTTTCAAAGCCTAAAATAACTAAAGGTAATAGAATAACAGCGTCTAACCATAATAAATTAAGTTGGTTAGCAATCGTCCAACCCATTAGCGCATACGCTGTGGCAAATAATGGGATATAAAGTGAAGTCATTCTTGTTGTTTTCTTTAATAATAAACCGAACGTAAGGCCTGATAAGGCATATTTTAAAAGGGTGACTACCATAACACCCGCTAAAATTGATTTTCCTGGAAATACTAAGAAAATAAGATTAAAAGGACTCATTAAGTAGTATGCCCACTCACCTAACATATCACCACCAATTGCTTGTGAAAATGAATAGAAAAAACTAGTAGGATGATGGAGAAGTGTGGCTCTAAAATAAGAGAAAAAATCAATATATTGCTGACCTAAATCAACAGTTAATAGAGAACTATTCCCAAAAGGATACATTTTGCGGCCAATAAAGTAACAAAGCATAATGAATAAAGGAATAAGGAAACTTAGAAGGAGTACATGATTCTTTTTAAGATAATTTTTAAGCTTAACCATTTTAAAACCTCTCTGACTATTAATGTATGGTAATAAGAATAGCATATTTGGGACTTTACCGCATAAATCAGCAGCAGATAAAAATATATTTAATCTGATTATTAAAGTTTTTATTATAATATAAATTGTTAGCCTGTTTATTGGGCCAATGAATCTTAAAAATGTGGTAATATGGTAAATGATATATTTATACGAATTAAAAGACTAATAATGATACAGTGAGAGGTAATTAAACGTGAAACTTCCAAAAACAAAACAAGGTCGAAGCAAACAAAATAAATCACATATTCCATTTAGATTAAATTTCCTGTTTTTTATTGTTTTCCTACTTTTTGCAGCATTACTGGCGCAGTTAGCCTATTTACAAATTTTAAACGGAGCTTCATTTGAAGCGACAGTTAATAGTACGGATACGACAACAGAAACTAAGAATGTACAGCGTGGGATGGTTTATGACTCAACAGGTAAGGTTCTAGTTGGTAATAATTCTTCTCGAGCAATTACTTATACAAAAGGATCAGGTATCCTATCGCCTGATTTATATAAGATAGCTAATAACTTAGTAACCTATGTCAGTATTGATACGAGTAAATTAACAGACCGCAATGCTGCTGATTACTACTTAGCGGATAAGGGGCATTTAAAAGCTGTCACTGCTGCTGTAAAAAAAGAAAAAAATTTAACATCTGCTGAGTTAAACAAATTATCAACTACTGATTTTAATACATTGACAGTAGCATATGCTGTTAAAAATAACATTGATTCATTAACTGATGAAGAAAAAGAAGCTGCTACTGTTTTTGGGAAAATGACGGGTGCTTATTCATTATCAACTGTTTACTTAAAAACCTCTGATGTTTCCGATAAGGAGATGGCTGAAGTAGGTGAACATTTATCAGGGATGAATGGGATTAAAATAGGAACTAACTGGTCACGAAGTTACCCAAATGGTAAAAGTATGAACAGTATCATCGGAAATGTCACTAGTGAAGCTACTGGGCTACCTAGTGATAGCGTGGAAACGTTAATGACTGAAGGTTATTCACGAAATGATAGTGTTGGTCAGAGTTATTTAGAAAAACAATATGAAGATGTTTTAAAAGGAACAAAGTCACAAACTAAGGTTGAAGTGGCTAATAGTAAAATAGTAAAACAAGTACAAGAATATAGTGGTAAAAAAGGTGATAATCTCGTCTTAAATATTAACGCTAAATTCCAAGCTCAAGTTCAAAAGATTATGAACGATAGTGTGAAATCAATTGCTGGAAGCAATCCTTATAATCCAGGGGCCTACGCAGTTGTCATGAACCCAAATACAGGTGCCGTTTATGCAATGGCCGGTGTTAATCGAAATATTAAAACAGGTAAGATTACGGATGATGCTTTAGGGTCGATTAATCAAGTATTTACCATGGGTTCTGTTGTAAAAGGTGCTACGGTTATGGGAGCTATGATGGATGGGGCAATTACACCAACTAGCAATACCATAACTGATGAACCTATTAAGCTTGCTGGGACAGCTCCTAAGTCATCATGGTTTAATACATCTGGTTCAGCTAACGTTGCGTTAACAGCTTCTGATGCATTAATGGTTTCTTCTAACTCGTACATGATGCAGTTAGCAATGAGAGAAGGCGGATTCAAATATTCAAGTGGTTCTTCACTGGATATGTCGAATTCAATTTTCCCCAAAATGCGTGGTTACTTTAATCAATTCGGACTTGGTATCAAAACAGGTGTTGATTTACCTGGTGAGTCAACTGGTTTTGAGGGTGTAGCTAACCAAACAAATATTGGTAAAGCACTTGATTTATCTTTCGGAAATTATGATTCATATACAACTATTCAATTAGCGCAATACATGTCAACGATGGCTAATGGTGGTACAAGATTACAACCACAAATTGTAAAAGCGATTCGTTCAACAAATGAGGATGGTTCTTTAGGTTCTGTTCAAACTGAAATGACACCTAATATTTTAAGTACAGTTAACGCAACAAAATCAGAATTTGATGTTGTTCAATCAGGATTTTATAAGGTTGTTCATGGATCAAGTTCATTGAGAACTGGGAATGCGATGAGTGATGTAACACCATCAATTTCAGCTAAAACAGGTACTGCTCAAACATTCTATGGAACATCTGAAACTGAAGCACTTAGTTTGGCTTCATATGCACCTTCTAACAAGCCTAAAGTGGTCGTTGCACTCGTTTTCCCTGGAATGGCTAATAATACAGGTAGTGCTGTGAATGGTCAGGCAGCAGTTTCAATTTATTCAGCATTTTGGAAAACTGTTGAATCTGATAAATAATATTAAGGAAATAAGTCATCTAATACCTGATTTTATTGCTGTAAAGTAAATTTCCTTAACAAATAAAAAAAAACACTAGCGTTTACTTATTAATAATGATATTATATAAGACGTTAAAGACTAATTGTCTTATGAAATTATGAAGAAATATATGGAGGGTTGCAACCATGCGTGTACACATTACATTAGAATGTACGGAATGTCATGAACGGACATACCTATCAAGTAAAAACAAACGTAATAATCCAGATCGTGTTGAGCTTAATAAATTTTGCCCACGTGATCGTAAGGTTACTTTACATCGCGAAACAAAATAACAACGGGAATTTTCCTGTTGTTTTTTTGTTTTAAATAACTTTTATACTAGTTGAAATAAAATCTTGTAAACGTTATTTTGTAAATTTTTATATGAAATAAGGAGCTATCTATGAATTTGGCAAAATACAAAAATACACCATTTATGACGTACTTTTTTATTGGATTATCAGCAATTGTTTTCATCGCAATGACACTTGCTGGTGGTAGTCAAGACACAAATGTATTAATTGAATTTGGCGCTAAATATAATCCACTGATCATGGACGGCGAGTGGTGGCGATTATTTAATCCCATATTTTTACATATTGGATTTGAACATATTGTCCTTAATATGGTTACATTGTATTTTATTGGTATCCAAATTGAGATGTTATTTGGTCATTGGCGTTTTACAGGCATTTATTTGCTTGCTGGAATTGCTGGCAATATTGCAAGTTTCACGTTCAGTCCAGATACTATTTCGGCAGGCGCTAGTGGTGCTATTTTTGGTTTATTTGGGGCATTCCTAATGTTAGGTGATAATTTTAGAAAAAGTGCCTATTTTAGACAAATGTCGCAGCAATTTTTACTATTCATTGTGTTAAATCTTGCGTTTGGGTTTATGTCGTCAAGTACAGATAATGCAGCTCATATTGGCGGTATTTTATCTGGATTCTTAATCGCAACGACTGTAGGCGCACCAAGATTGGCACGAATCAGTCATATTAAACAGATAGCTGCATTCGTTATTTTAATTATTATCAATTTAATTCTGATTAAAATTGGAATTTCTAATAGTATCTAGTTTAAGGTGGTGACCGTTAATTGAAAAATTTGTATGATGTCCAACAACTATTGAAACAATTTGGTGTGTACGTTTATGTTGGTAAACGTATGTGGGATATTGAATTAATGGCATTGGAATTAGATAATTTACATCGATCAGGAGTGATTGATGACAAAATCTATGCTAGAGCTAAAATTGTACTATCTCATGAACATCGAGTTGAAGAACAAAATAATTGAGAGTGTAAGTGGAGGAATTTGAATAATGGTAATTGAAAAAAAATTAATTGGTGTCGACTTAGGTGGCACAACAGTTAAATTCGCTATTTTAACTGAAACAGGCGATATTCAACAAAAATGGAGTATTGAAACAAACGTTCTTGATGAAGGCTCACATATTGTGCCAGATATCATTGCTTCAATTAATCACCATATCAGACTATTTGATATGACTGCTGATCAATTCGTTGGAATTGGTATGGGCTCACCAGGTACAGTAAATCGTGCAGATGGAACTGTTATTGGTGCATATAATTTGAACTGGAAAACATTGCAAAATGTTCAAGCAGATATTGAATCCGGTACACAAATTCCATTTGCTATTGATAATGACGCCAACGTTGCTGCTTTAGGTGAACGTTGGAAAGGCGCTGGCGAAAATGATGATGAAGTTGCCTTCATCACGCTTGGAACTGGTGTTGGTGGCGGTATTATCGCTAACGGTGCATTATTACATGGTGTTGCTGGTGCTGGTGGCGAAGTTGGACATATTACAGTTGAACCTAATGGCTACATGTGTACTTGTGGTAAGCATGGTTGTTTAGAACAATATGCTTCAGCTACTGGTGTTGTACGTGTAGCTCGTGATATGGCTGAAGAGTTTGCTGGCCAATCAAAATTAAAAGAAATGTTAGATGACGGACAAGAAATTACATCTAAATTAGTTTTTGATTTAGCTAAAGAGAATGATGTTTTAGGTAAAATGGTCGTTGATAAGGTATCGTATTATCTTGGACTAGCTTGTGGTAACTTAGGTAATATGTTAAATCCAGCATATATTGTTATCGGTGGCGGTGTTTCTGCTGCTGGAACGTTCCTATTAGATCAAGTTACTAAATACTTTAAACAATTTTCATTCCCAACAGTTCGTTCATCAACATCATTAAAATTAGCACAATTAGGAAATGAAGCTGGCGTTATTGGTGCCGCTTCACTTGCTCGTCAGTTTATTAAATAATAATTGAGGGGAGAACTAGTATGATTTTAGGAGCAGTAAAGGTTAGTTTAATAATTAATATCATTTTGATTATTATTTTAGTTGGGTTAGCTGGTAACCAATTTTATCTTTGGTATATGGGTCGCCGTGCAGCTAAATTAGTAACAAATGAAGAATTTAATGAAGGTATGCGTAAGGCGCAAGTTGTTGATTTACGTGAAAAAAGTGAATTTGATGCTTCTCATATTATGGGAGCAAGAAATATTCCCTATTCTCAATTTAAAACAGCGATTGGTGGTTTAAGAAAAGATTTACCTCTTTACTTATATGACCAAGGTAAATCGATTAGTACTCGAGCAGCCTATAAATTACACAAACAAGGCTATACAGATATTACTATTTTGAAAACAGGTTTTTCAAAATGGGATGGTAGAACAAAAAAACGCTAAAAAGAAAAAGCATTGAGGAATGAAAATTCTTCAATGCTTTTATTAGTTTATGAATGGTGTGATGAACGGCTCTTACGTGTTGCACGTTTACGGTTTTCTTCAATCATTTGTTCTTTTTCTTCGATGGGTGCAACAACAGTTTTTTTAAAGGCAAAGACGCTACCAACTAATGCGCCTACAGTTGCAGCAGTTCCGACTAAGAAACCTTTTGAAAAGTTTTTCATTATGTAGACCTCCTTATTCATTTGACATCTTTATTATGACTTATTCAATCTAAAATTGCCACTAAAAGCACCGCTATTTTACGATTAATGATATAATAATTTTTGAAAGTTAGGGGTGACTTGTATATGCAGACCAAAATTTATGCGCATCGCGGAAGTAAGGGAACCAGACCAGAAAATACGTTAGTTAGTTTTCAGGCCGCAATAGATGCAGGAGCCGACGGCATTGAGACTGATGTTCAGTTGTCTAAAGATGGTGAACTAATCATTATGCATGATGAAAAAATTGATAGGACCACAAATTTAACAGGTAAGGTAGTAAATCTGACACTAGCGGAATTAAAAAAAGCAGATGCAGGAATTAAATTCAGTTCTGACTATCAAGGTGAACAAATTCCAACATTAAAAGAAGTAATTGAGTTGTTAAAAGATAACAACTTTAAAGGCACTTTTAATTTAGAATTAAAAACGAATCATATAGAATACCAAGGTATAGAAGAACTTGTAAATAAACAAATGGAACAATTACCATCAGATATTCATCTTTTGTATTCTAGTTTTAATCCAAACTCAATTCGTAGAATGCAAAAAATTAATCCTGATGCAGAATTCGCGAGTTTATTCCAATTTAAAATTAAAGAGTCGCGTCAATTGGCTAAGCATCATTTAATCACTAGCTTACACCCTGATGTGACCTGGCTGAGAGAACGACATGGCTTATTTTGGCCAAAGCTACTGATTCGCCCTTGGACAGTTAATTCAGTTAAGGATATGACTTATTGTTTTAAAAAGAAATATGATGCCATTTTTACAGATTTTCCTGCAAAAGCAATAGAAGTACGAAAAGATATTCAAGGAGATTAGAAATGACGCAAAAAGTATTGTTAATTGTTGGGCCAACTGCAGTTGGTAAAACTGATTTATCGATAAAATTAGCAAAAAAATTTAATGGTGAGATTATTTCAGGCGATTCTATGCAAGTTTACCGGAAATTAGATATAGGGACGGCTAAAATTACAGAAGATGAGATGGATGGAATTCCACATTATTTAATTAATCACAAGAATAGTGATGAACGTTATTCAGTCGCTGATTTTACAGTCGAAAGTCGCGCAGCAATTAGTGATATTGCCTCTAGAGGGAAATTACCAATAATTGTTGGTGGGACCGGATTTTATTTACAGGCATTACTTGATAATTTTCAATTGGGAACAGATAATGACGACGATTTAAATTTAAGAAAAGAATTACAAGAACGTAGTGAAAAAATCGGTCCTGAGGCACTTTGGCAAGAATTAGAAAGCTTAGATCCAAATGCAGCATTAAAAATTCCAGTTAATAATACGCTACGAGTAATCAGGGCATTAGAGGTTATTAAAAAATCAAATCAATTGTTTTCGGCGCAAGCGGATCAAAAAACGGATGAGTTTAACCCCTTTATTATTGGGTTATCGACTGATAGGTCAGTGCTATATGATCGGATTAATCGTCGAGTTGACCTTATGATTGGTTCCGGGCTGATTGATGAAGCAAAATGGCTTTTTAACCAAAAAACCAATGATTTACCAGCTAGTAAAGGTATTGGATATAAAGAGCTATATGCTTATTTTGAAGAAAAACAATCACTTGATGAAGCGACAGAGTTAATAAAACGCAACTCAAGGCGTTACGCAAAACGACAATTAACTTGGTTTAGAAATAAAATGGCAGTTAACTGGTTTGATTTAATCGAGCATCCGGAACAACTAAGTAAAATAGAAATACAAATAGTGGATTGGTTAAAAGGACAAAAGTCATAAGGAGAAGAATATATGCAAAAATGGATAGATAATTTATCACAGGAGTTAGCAAATGTTGTAGGAGAAGTTGATACTCAAATTGAACCAAGACTAAAAGAAATTGATGAACAGGTTTTGTTTAACCAACAAAAAGTCTTGGAAGCTTTTAAGAAAAATAATGTTTCTGAAACATATTTTGCCGGATCAACAGGATATGGATACGACGATATCGGCCGCGATGGACTTGATCGTATCTATGCAGATGTTTTCAAAACAGAAGCGGCAATGGTGAGACCACAAATTGTTTCAGGAACGCATTCAATTTCAACAGCCCTTTTTGGTATGTTACGACCAGGGGACGATTTATTATATATTACTGGGATGCCATACGATACGATTCAGGAAGTTATTGGTATTTCTGGAACGGGTATTGGTTCAATGAAAGAATATGGTATCGGGTTTGATTACGTCCCATTAACGGCTGACAATCATATGGATTCTAATGGTTTAAAAGAAAAGTTAACGGATAAGGTTAAAGTTGTTGCAATCCAACGTTCTCGTGGGTATGCAACTAGAGATAGTTTTATGGTATCTGAAATTGCTGAGATGATTAAAGAAGTTCGTAAAATTTCAAAAGATGTGATTATTTTTATCGATAACTGCTATGGTGAATTTTCTGAAACAATTGAACCAACAGAGGTAGGTGCTGATATCATGTCAGGGTCACTAATTAAAAATGCTGGTGGTGGTTTA
The DNA here is from genome assembly GCF_056782015.1 of Dellaglioa sp. CoH-57-MRSF-17. The sequence continues at coordinate 108,483 of NZ_JBXAXY010000002.1, forward strand.
GCTAAAACGGGTGGTTACATCGTTGGACGTGCTGATTTAATTGAAAAAGCTGGTTACCGCCTAACAACACCTGGTACTGGTAATGAAGAGGGCGCCACCTTAAATGTTATGAGAGATTTTATTCAAGGGTTCTTTTTAGCACCTCATGTAACAGGTGAGGCAATTAAAGGTGCTATCTATACGAGTGCATTACTTGAAAAAATGGGATTAGATGTGTCACCAAAATGGGATGCACCAAGAACTGATCTCATTCAAACGGTTAACTTTGGTAAACCAGAACCAATGGTTAAGTTTGCTCAAGCTATCCAACGTGAATCTCCCGTTGATGCATATGTTGAACCAAAACCAAGTGATATGGCTGGTTATGAAGATAAAGTTATTATGGCTGCGGGTACTTTTGTTGAAGGTGCTAGTGTCGAATTGTCAGCTGATGGTCCAATAAGAGAACCTTATACGCTTTATGTTCAGGGTGGGTTAACGTATGCGCATGTTAAGTTAGCAGTTACAGCTGCAGTTGAAAAAACATTCTATTGAACAATCGACTGTAAGCTATGTTATAAAATCTAACATTGTACGTTGACAGTCATTTATTTCCTTGTTACTATAAGGATGTAATTAAAAAGGAGGCTTGTTTATGAAAGAGAAGGAACTCAGACGATCATTAGCGGTATTACCAATTGGAACGGTAATGAAATTAACGGACTTAACGGCTCGTCAAATTCGTTATTATGAGGAGCAGGAGTTAATTATGCCCCAAAGAAATGATGGTAATCGCAGAATGTATTCACTGAATGATATTGATAAGTTATTTGAAATTAAAGATTATTTAGATGAAGGCATGAATATGGTTGGCATTAAAGAAATTTATTTTGAAAAGGAAGCACAGGCTAAAAAGCAACGCAAATTGTTAGAAAAGCCTTTGACAGATAATGATGTTAGACATATTTTTCAAAATGAATTTCTTTCAGTTAGTGGACTTAAAAATCCTGACGATCCTTCTTTTAACACAAACAAGCGTCTATAAATTATAAATACTGAGGAGAGATAAAATGGCAAAAGCTGCATACACTAAAGATGACATTGTTACAATGGCAAAAAAAGAGAACGTTAAATTTTTAAGACTTATGTTTACAGATTTATTCGGAATTATTAAGAACGTGGAAGTTCCGATTAGCCAACTAGACAAATTATTAGAAAACAAATTAATGTTCGATGGTTCTTCAATCGACGGATTCGTTCGAATCGAAGAAAGTGATATGTACTTATACCCAGATTTATCAACTTGGATGATTTTCCCATGGGAACATGAACATGGAAAAATTGCGCGTATTATTTGTGAAGTTTATAACGCTGAACGTAAACCATTCCAAGGTGATCCAAGAAATAACCTTATCCGTGTCTTAAAAGAAATGAATGATTTAGGGTTTACTGAATTTAATATTGGACCTGAACCAGAATTTTTCTTATTTAAATTAGACCCTATAACGGGAAAACCTACAACACAATTAAACGATAAAGGTAGCTATTTTGATTTAGCACCAGTTGATTTAGGTGAAAATTGTCGTCGAGATATCGTGTTAGAACTTGAAAACATGGGTTTTGATGTTGAAGCTTCTCATCATGAAGTAGCACCTGGCCAACATGAAATTGATTTTAAATACGCAGATGCTTTACAAGCCTGTGATAACATCCAAACATTTAAATTAGTCGTTAAAACGGTAGCTAGAAAACATGGTCTACATGCGACATTTATGCCAAAACCATTGAATGGAATTAATGGTTCAGGGATGCATATTAATATGTCATTATTTCATAAAGATGGTAATGCATTCTTTGATGAAAAAGATAAGATGCAATTATCTGAAGATGCCTACCACTTCTTAGGTGGTTTATTACAACATGCACGTGGTTACACAGCAATTACTAATCCAACAGTTAACTCATATAAACGTCTTGTCCCTGGATTTGAGGCACCTGTTTATGTTGCTTGGTCTGGACGTAACCGATCGCCATTAGTTCGTGTACCAATGGCTCGTGGGTTATCAACTCGATTAGAGTTAAGAAGTGTTGATGCAACTGCTAATCCTTATCTTGTTATTGCGGCTATTTTAGAAGCAGGACTTGATGGACTTAGAAATAAAGTTGTACCACCTGCATCTGTTGATAGAAATATTTACGTAATGAACCGTCAAGAACGCCAAGATAATCATATTAGTGACTTACCATCGACACTACACAATGCCATTAAAGCATTGGAAAAAGATGATATCATGGAAAAAGCAATGGGTCCTCATTTATATCCAAGCTTTATTGAAGCCAAAAAATTAGAATGGGCTGCTTACCGTCAAGAAGTTTCTGAATGGGAAAGAGATCAATATTTAGAACTTTATTAAAAAAAGTGTAATAAAGGTTTGAAATGACTAACTAAATGATTGATAATGAAACTAGGACAAGTAAAATTGTTTTAGTTTTTTTGATTATGCAAAGAAAAATCACAATACATAGTAAAAAAAATAATCATTAAATATGAATAAGGGGTAAACTATGATAAAAGACAATCAATTTAATTTATCGGATCACAGTGAAGCTACAAACAATATCGAACGCACTCTATCTAAAAAAGTTGAGTACTTAAATCAACTTAGAGAGGCGATTAAACAAGAAGATGATCGATTAGTTTATCAACTCATTAACCAATCTCGTTACGCACAACTAGTGTTAAAGAAAAGAAGCGTTTCGGAATCTGCCATTCAAGAAGAGTTGGTCATTAAAGATTATCCACAAATTCAACAATATTTAAGTTTGAAACTTATCTCATATTTACGTGATACGTATCCATTCTTCTATTTTGAAGAAATGGAAGTTGGAAAATTCAAAATTCATTTTGGTAATTGGTGGGATCGAAAAGAATTTGGCTATTTAGACGTTTTAAATGTTGAATTTAAATTTGATGAAGAAGAACTAGCTAAATTAGCTAAGTCTTTTGAATTGGAAGAAACGAATAAACGTGTTAATACAGATAAAATTAATCAAATATCAATTCAAAATAAAGAACGTCAAGAATTAGTTGATTCTCAGGATGAACGTGACGCTGAAAAAGACAAAATTCGCGAAGATATGAAACGTAATTCACAAGAAAAAGGGCGTCCTTGGGATGCTGGACGTATTCGTGAAGAACGTCGCGTGTTAAAAGAAAGATTAACAGAGTTAACTGAGATGGATGAAAAAGCCAGCAGTGCATATCAAGATATTAAATCAAGTGAGACTGATGTTTTAAGTTTAGCCAAAGAAGATACGTTGATTGGTTATGAAAGACAAAGTGTTATTGGTATATTTGGTGATTTTGAAAAATTCACTAAACAAAATGATGCCTTATATTACAGTTATTTATCTCACTTAATTAGTCAAAAAGGACAGGTGACTGAATAATGGCTGAAAAAGAAAAGCAGTTAGTTTCTACAAAATCGCGTTTAGTAAACTTTAATGAACAAATTAAATTAAGTCTGAACAATGGGATTAAATTTACGGAAACATTAGATGTTTTAATGAATACCCAGGATAAAGTTGAGTTGATTGATGCCGCAATGAGTTTGATGGGTTATCAACTTGACACTAATTATTTAACATTCCCGCAAAAATATAGTGCTGCAGATTATTGTTTACTCTTCTTTAACCGTTTAATGGACTTGCATGATAATGAAACGGCTATTTTACACTTCTCAGAGCCTAGAAAAGCACTTGTCCATGAAATACCTGGGATTAATGTCGTAGATAGTTTTTCCTTTAAAATTGATGATAATGATGGCGCTTATTATGTTGCACAAGAATCAGGAGAATCTTTATTTTATTTAAATTTACGTAAAAGAATGATTCGAATTAATAGTACAGCTATTACAAATGTCTTAATTGTTAGTTACTTGGAAAAATTAGACGCAAAATCGATTAAATATCTTGAAATGATGTTAATTGATTTTGCGACGTATTTAAAAGAAGATTATGGATTTAGCGTTGATCTTAATCTATTGGATTCAGGTAATCCAGCAAGATACGAATTGTCTGAAGATATACTTAAACGAAGTGTTATCGATGAATTATTTGTACTTGCTTCAGAAAATGAGTTAATGGTTGAAGCAGGCGCAAATAATAGTGCTGTTTTAAAATTAGCTAAATCTGAAATAACAATTTATGATCAACAACAAATGGGTGAGAGTGATAATGAAAAATGGGTCGTTGCTGTTATGGATGCTGCCCAAGAAATTTCATGGTTCGATATTTTGTTGAATGAACCTTTCATTAGAAATTGGTACTTGAATAATATAAATGAATTAAGTATTAAATCAGATCCCTTGATTTTTAAATAATAAAAAAATGTCTGTCCGTTAGTTACTAGTGGGCAGATTTTTTTGGAGGAAAATTTAGTGAACTTAACAGATATGATCCAAATGGAACGAAGCTTTGATCGGGATGTTATTCAAGATAAAAAAATTAGATGGAGTCCTGAAGAGAGATTGTTTAACGCCTATGTGAGCTTGGATGTTGAACTATCAGAATTAGCCAACACGGTTGAATGGTTTAAAGTCTGGAAAGAAAATCGTGGACAAAAAATGGAAAAAGGCAAAACGCATGAAGAGACAGTACTCTCAGAATATGTTGATGCAATGAGTTTCTTTTTTAATATTGCCAATCAAAATAAATGGACCTATTTATTATTAATTAGTGACGAAGAGATGGATGATTTTGCAAAAAAGCCTATGACAATGTCATTGAATAAAGTCTTTTTATCGTTAAAATTAATGATTTCTAAAAGTTTATTTAGTCATAAATTAGAAGATTTTAAACATGCTTGGCATCTTTTTATTAAATTCGGGTTAGTTGATTTAAAATTGTCTTGGAATGATATTGAAAATGAATTTGTTAAAAAAAATATGGAAAATATTGAAAGACAAGAAAATAATTATTAATTAAAACAGTCTTAAATTGGAGCTAACCAATAATATTGGACAAAAATTTAAGCAGGTTACTGAATTTTAAGAGCTTGGTATCGTATTATTAGTAATTAATTTACAACTGAGCGTCGTAAATAAGGAATCATTAATAATTCGTATTTTAAATTTTAATAAAGAAAAGCCTTCGACATTGGATTTTTGTCCAATATTGAAGGCTTTTTTGTGTTAATAACTGAATAACAGTTTTTATTTGAATGAGACTAATCTCTTTTAAAATTAACTTAAGTAAAAAATCAAGAACCAGTATCAAAATTAAAATCAGCACCATCTTCAGATTCATGAATATGAACGTCTTTAGCAGACGAAGTACTATCATTAATATCAAAGCTCTCAGAAGAAGATGTCTTCTTAGTAGATGATGAAGATTCTTTAGAAGAATCTTTGGCCTTAGAAGATGAGGCCTTTGTGTTGGATGATGCAGACGACTGTTGAGAAGAAGAGCTATTTTTGTTAGAACTGGAATCAGAATTATAACTATATTCGCAAGCAGACAATAGTAGCATTGATACGCTTAGAACCCCTAGTAAGCTAATAAATTTTTTCATTTTAAATCCCCCAATATTTTTATGGTGCAAAGCGAGCAGTAGGAATCGCACCTACTAAAAGTATCTATACGCTCGTTAGAAATTTATGTTAAATTTTGTTTATTAGTGCTTAGCAGGAGCTTGTTTGAGTGTGAAAACTGCTGCAATGATTAATAAAATAAATGTAGGAAGGGCAAAAACCATTGATAAAAGAAATAAACCGCAACCAATAATACCAAGAACATGGCCAGTAATAGAGATATCAGCTTTTCTTGATTGAACAAGTGCAACAATGTGAAGAATAAGGCCAATTCCTAGCATAATATAAAAGAAAATAGCTGTACCGCTAGTTAAGGTTGATGTTCCAGAGACAGCGTGTGATGTTACAGTAGATTTATTGATACCAGTTAAAATAACGATAAGCCAAGAAAAGGCTACTAATATAGTATTTATGATATCGAAAGTACCTGCTGCAGTGTTAATTTTTAGTTTCATGAAGAATTCCCCCGTATGGAGCTTTTAACGTGATTCCCTATCTGCACGTAAGTATTCTATTTTATGTATATGATATTTTATAAGGCAGTGAAGAAAGCGATGGCGCCTAGAAAGATACCCGGTACGTTTGCAAAGAATATAGGCCAGTCTTTATTTTTACCACATACGCCATAGACAGTCCAAAATATGCAATTAATACAGGCAACCAAGGGCTGAACAGGATTACCCTGGCTACCATTAAGGTTGGAAATGATTTGTGGGATGTATGAGACATACATTAAGATAGATAAAATACTTGCAAACTTCCCGATTTTTTCTAGAGTGCTATCATTTAATAATTTCATTCTAATTCCTCCAAACTTTTTTATGCCTCTCTATAATAACTAATTATCAGTTATTCTACAAATTATAACAACTGGGAGTAGGTAAAAATGTTTGGTGTTGGTGAAAATAAACTTGTGGATGATTTTTATTATTAAAATGCATCAAAATTTTCTTGGGTGATAAATTAATTATTTAAATGAAGGCTAGGTATTTGTTTAGGTTAATATCTTACTAATTCAGAACTGTTATTGTAAACTCAGTATTTTGTTTTTAACTAATACTGACTATTTATGAAATTGCTGGATCTGAATAGCAAAGCTATAGAATGTTGAATAAATGATATTTAAATAGTGGTACATTCAGTAGAAACTATAGGACTAATAGTTTCTGTTAACAGATGACTACGTATCAAAAAAATTTACAGGGATGAGTTAATGCGTTGCTCTAATCAGAATGACGTTCCTCAGATGATTATCAAATTTAACAATAATTTTTCTTATAAAGGTAGCGCAGTTATTGATACTATTCATGAGTTGACCATTTAGGAGAAGAATGAAGTAATCAGAGAAATTACACTACTTGAGTTTCATTAATGATTTAGATAACATAAAACCCACTTAGTAAGGTGACTTATACATACAACTATTACTCTGACTGGCAATGATTATAACAAACGTAAAGGGGGAAATGCTATATCTTCATTTAACGAACTATTCCCACAAGTCAATGAAAAATCTACAATTAATAAGGTTAAACGTTTTTTTAAAGTATGGTTACCAAAAATGCAGAGATATAGTCAGAAGGATATTAGCGGAATTAAGTCGCCAATTATCATGGATATGCCTAAAAAGTACCTCAGGGAACAATCAACACGAAGAGACCATAACTAAACGTATCTATGCTGAGCAAGTTATTAATAATGTTCTAGTAGCTTTAAAGAGTTGTGACACTATTAGTAGAAAAATATTAATAGATGTCTATATTGCAGAAGATAATAAATAAAATGATATTGAAATGGATGATTTAGGATATGAAAAGACGAGATACAGTTTTTACAAGAATCGAGCATGCTTACAGTTTGCTGATTCATTCTTAATTGAAGACTTACATGATTTCAAAAAGTGAACATTTAGTGAACAAATTGAAGTGATTAATCTGTTATATTAGTAATATGATATTTTGATATCAGTTATTAATCTCTAATCCAAATATTTATACACACATGAGAAAGGTATTGTTTACCTGTCTTTTTTATTGTTTAATAATAGAGCGAGTATAAATTATTTGGAGGAGTAACTATTTGGACAATTATTATGTATTTAAATTAAATTTAGCACCAAATATAATTAGAACTTACGTTGAAAGAAAATCAGAAGGTTGGAAACAGCTTAAACATAATGTAATAAAGGATGATCTAACTAATAGTTTTGGAATACCTAATGGATTTGAAAGGGGAACATATTTAAATTTTATTTTTAAGGATACTGATGTTAAAGAAGAATTATCCAAATCTATAGAATATACAGAATTTGTTGCTCAATCTAAAAAAATAGAAGAGGAATATTTTGCTGTTATAGAAAACTATGAAAAAAATTCGGGCATTTTATGGACAAAAGAATTTTTGGGCGTTACAAAAGTTGAAATGAGAACAAAAATGGACAAATTACTTAAAAAATATCCATTTTTAAAAGAATCATTAGATGATGTTTTAGAAGATGATATAATAGGCAACTTAAAAGGGTACGGACGTTACGGACATGGTCGTAAAATGATGCTAGAGGCTAGAAAAATAATACGGTATATTCAGGATAAAGAATATATAAATGCTGGAGTGAATTTTTTTTATGAATTGGAAACTGAAAAAATTTTAATTTCTACTAATGACAAAAGTTTGAAAGAAGCTATTAGTATGTCTGAAAGAATAGAATCATTTATAAATACAGCAGAAAATACCAATATGGGTGCTGTATCAGTTAATGCAGTTCAAGATAGCGTTAGCATTAAGCAAGATTATGCAAGAGTAACAGTACATCTTGTCTATCCTAATGGTGCCCAGCAAGTTGAAGATAGGGACCTTGCTAGTCGAAAACGTATAAATGCTGAAGATGTGAAAAAAATATATAGTGCCCCTAGAGGAGAAAAAGTAAATACAGTAGAGTTAAGTAAACAATTGGGTGAAGATGCTAAGCGAGGATACCTTAAATCGATAAAACATAGGGCAATGAGTATAATGAAAATTGTACCTGTAATAGTTAATAAAAATTTTCATAAATAGGTGATAGTATGGTAGATAATAAATCATTGATGAGAGCATTATGGACTTCAAAACGAGCAACTATATGCAATATATACTCTAAAATTGGAATTTCGATAAATGTAATATTTACAATAATATATTTATTTTTTCCGGATATTATTAATGTTAATTATGAAGTTTCAAGCTTATTGGGTATTTCTGTTACCGGATTATCTTTTACATTCGCATTATTTGTTGCGGTTAAAAGTATCTTTGATATAGATAATTTAGGACACATATATTTAGTTTCTAAAACAGATACTCAATTAAAAAACGTATTTGTTGAAATATTCACACCATTTATGTGGACTTCATTTTTATGGCTAACCATAGTTGGAATATCAATTAGTACTATGTTAATATCATTTGAAACCTTTATTGATTTTGAAGTAATTTTGTATTTGAAAGGAATAGTTTTAATTTTAGTATTTACGGCGTCTTTGAATATTTTTGGGCTTATTTTAGACATCATCCGAGATACTCAAAAAAAGGCTATAGAGGCTGGAGAAGAAGAAGCTGAGTCAATAATAAAAAATAATAAAATGAAGTGAACCCTAAATATTGGACGAAGCTTTATGCAGCATTCTGGGTTATAAAAATTCGGTGTTCAACCGGGCTTTTACAACCCAATTTTATTTTAATTCGTGAAAAATTATAGTCATTTATCCAAACCGGTACTTGTGAAACTAGTGTTTCATATGTATCGGTTTCTTTTTGATAGAAAGCTTCAGCTTTCATAATATGGAAAAAGCTTTCCATGGCAGCGTTATCTAAACATGTTGCTTTACGTGACATACTCTGAAAAATACGATATTTTTTGAGAATAGTAACCCAATTTTTGTGTTGATATTGGAATCCTTGGTCAGAATGAATCGTCGTTCGATAATTTAAATCTTTTGGGATTTTTGCAATTGCTTGTTTCAAAACCTTTGTTGTAAATTTAACTGTTGGATGTTTACTAATCTGATGACTTAGAATTTTGCCTGAAAACAGATCATAAATACAGGTGAAATGGGCCCGTTCATCGATTGTTTCGTCACCCCAACGGACTTCTGTAACATCTGTTGCTAGTTTTTGATAAGGTCGGTCCGAAAAGAAACGGCGATTAATCAGGTTTTTAGAAACGGTACCAACTTTTCCTTTATACGAGTTGTATTTGCGTGTCTGGCTGAAATTGAAGTAGCTCCCATAAATTAAATCTCCTTAAATTTTTAAAATTTTGTAGCAATACGACCAATGAGCCTTGCACTCATAGCCAGCTTAACTGGTGGTCGAAAGGGTAGTTAGGCGTCCATTACAATAACTTGTAATTCTTCAGTTACAAATTGATTGATGCCTGCTAAAAATTCTTTAAAATAAGTTGTTTCATTGTGGAAGTTAACTGCGTCTTGGTCTTGCCAATGCTCAATTATTGCATAACGATTGTTGGCACCTAATTGTTTAAAATGATTGTATGAAATATTACCAGATTCTTTTTTTGATTGCGTCACTAGAGGATCAATAAAATGTTCATATTCTGTAATACAATTTTCATTAACAACTAAACTAACATTAAAAACTTTCATGATAATATTCTCCTTTTTAGCTTTTAACGTGATTCCTATGCACGTAGATAAACAAAAACGAGCAGCAGGAGTTGCACCTGCTTGAAGTATCTATACACTCGTTAAAATTAGTTAAATATTTATTCCCAAGTTGAGTCCCCGTAAGTGACAGAGAACGGACCAGCATTAGAAGTTGTAAAGTATAATGTCATTACAGCTTTTTTTCCGGCAGCTATTGAATTTGGAATATTACCAGAGTAAGTCTCTGAATTAAATTCCCCAATAGTATCATCACTATCATAGACGTCAAACTTTTGACCATTGAAATCTAGTGGACCTGTACCATTATTTTGAACGGTTACTTTAACAGCAACTTGTGTATCACCGGATTTAACATCATTTAAAGGAACTGACGTTTCTTTTTCAGCAGAGTCAACGGTTATCTTTGAGTCGTCAGTTAAATCTACAGAATCGCCAAAAGATGAAGTAGATTCTGAATCGGATTCATCATCAGTGTATGACTCATCGTCAGATTCTGAATCAGATTCAGATTCATCGTCAACATATGAATCATCATCGTCATCATAACTAGAATCATCATCTGATTCTGACGAGTCACTAGCACTTGACGATCTAAAATTAGACGATGAACGCGCTGACGAATCTTTATCAGATGTTACCGACATCACGCTAAAAGAAATAATTGATATGCCTAAACCGGCAATCAATAAAATTAGTGGTATTAAATTAGAAGCTTTATTACCCCAAGCTACAATAAACCAAGTTACACCTGTAAAAAAAACAACTAAACCAATAAGAAAAATAATTGTAAATGTAGTACTCATGAATATATTTCCTCCGAAATCTATATCTCTACTCCTAGAAATATGATAAAATTATTTGTTAATATATTTATACCCTCTAACTTGCTACCAACAGGTTAGGGGATTTTTTAATAGTTTTATTTCAAACAATTTACTAAAGCTTAAGTAATTGCTTGATATTTTTAACGTGTTTTCCAGTAATACAATATAAAGCGTTGCCAACAGCCTTACCGACAGAAAATGCTTTCTTATCGCCTGATATTTTAATACTTTAGTAGATTTATTGATAAAAATATCCATGCAACAAATATGCAACAAATGTTTTGAGCATTCTATCCTTTATAGTCTGTTTTCACCTAAATAAAAAAATAGGAACGCCCGTTTAAAGGCATTCCTATTTTTATAAATCGGTCTAGAATGGATATCTATGACTCGGGTGAGATTCGAACTCACGACCGTCCGCTTAGAAGGCGGATGCTCTATCCAGCTGAGCTACCGAGTCATAACAACATTTAATAGTATATGATAAAATACTGGTACTTGTCAATGGAAATTGGTAGAACTCTTATAAATTATCAAAAACATGAATGAAAGTTTTGATGAAATGTTCTATAATAAGAAAGTAATAGACATAAATGGAGATAAAGACTATTTAATTATGAATAAAGAGGTTGAAAAATGGTTGATTCTAATGATCCACGGGTAAAGAGAACAAGACAAAATTTAAAAAAATCATTAGTTGTACTCATGAAACATTACAAAGTTGAAAATATTAGCGTTCAAAAGATTACTCAGGAAGCAAATGTCACTCGAGGAACATTCTATCTGCATTATCATGACAAACAAGATTTTATTAATCGGGCAATGGATGAAATTTTAGATGACTTTTTTGATTACATTATGATTATGTCAAAACAATCACCAGATAAAGCGTACGTTTATTCGAAACCAGTTGAAGTTTGTTGTTTAAATCGGGTGTTTAACTACTTACAAGATGAATCAATGATGTTTGGCGTACTTTTAAATAGTCAAGAAGATGTCGCTTTTTCTGATAAAGTATATGATAGACTAGTTATCTACTTAAATAACTTTAGAGAACAGTTAGCAGGCGATTTTGAAGTATCTAAGATACCAAACGAGTTACAAGTATCCTATGTTGCATCAGCGCACCTAGGCTTCATTAAACGTTGGTTACGAGACGATATGATCTACACACCGCACTACGTTGCTAAGGTTTTAAAAGAAATTACTGGCGTTGATACAAGTAACGGAGTCAATTTAACAAACTTTTTTGTTGAAAATGATGGATAACGTTGACTTAAGAAGTTACATTTGATATTATAATAACGTTGTATTTGTGAACACCACAACTGCAACCGCACGTTTTAAGTTTTTAAGCGTCAGGTTGTCTAAATCTGATCACTAAATTACGGCGAGTCTAAGTAATCTATAAGGAGGTGTAATACACATGTACGCAATTATTAAAACAGGTGGCAAACAACTTAAAGTTGAAGCCGGAGAAGCTATTTACATTGAAAAATTATCAGCAGAAGCTGGTGAAAAAGTTACATTTGATGAAATTGTTTTAGTTGGTGGCGAAAAAACCGTTATTGGTGCTCCTTTTGTTAAAGGTGCTACAGTAACTGGTACTGTTGAAAAACAAGGCCGTGAAAAGAAAGTTGTTACTTTCAAATACAAACCTAAGAAACATTCTCATACAAAACAAGGTCATCGTCAACCATATACTAAGGTTGTTATCGATGCTATTAACGCATAATTTTGAAAGTAGGCTACTAGTATGATACGTGCAGTTATTTCTCGGAGAGATGCCAAAATCATCGATGCGTTTGAAATAACAGGGCATGCTGATTCTGGTGAATATGGTCAAGATATTGTGTGTGCTGCGGTTTCGGTATTGACTATCAATACAGTTAATAGTTTGACCGAACTTGCTAAACTTAATCCTGATGTTGAGATGGATGAAGATAATGGTGGATTAATGAAAGTTAAACTATCAGAATCTGAGTTAAACGATGCTACAGGACAGTTATTTTTAGAAAGTTTAGTTTTAGGACTACAGTCAATTGAGCAAAACTATCAAGATTACATTAAATTAACACTTAAATAATAAGACTATAACAAGGAGGTGCATTGATTATGTTAATGAATTTACAATTTTTCTCACATAAAAAAGGTGGGGGTTCTACTTCTAATGGCCGTGATTCTGTCGGTAGACGTTTAGGCTCAAAAAGAGCTGACGGACAAGAAGTAACAGGTGGTTCAATTCTTTATCGTCAACGTGGAACACGTATTTATCCTGGTGTTAACGTTGGTAAAGGTGGAGATGATACTTTGTTTGCTAAAGTCGATGGTATCGTTCGCTTCGAACGTAAAGGCCGCGATAAGAAACAAGTCTCTGTATACCCTGTAGCTGAATAATAATAACTCAAAGGAAACCTCTTCATTTTATGATAGAGATTTCCTTTTTTTGTACATAAAAGGAGTGTTTAAATGAATTTTGATAGAATTAAACAATTACAATCAACTTTTGAGAAACTCTCGATTGATGCATTTCTAGTGACGGATACGACAAACATATTTTATTTAAGTGGTTTTGAAGGTGATGGTGTATTGTTAATTACTGATACACAACAATTTTTAATCACTGACCTAAGATTTGAATTGGCACTAGAAAATCATGATAAAAAATTAGAAATAAAATTTACGCGTGATTATCTGGGTGCTGTATCTGACATAATTAGTGAAAAAGGATTAACAGTTATGGGATTTGAATCATCAATATCATTTTTAGAGTATGATCAATTAGATGAAATCCTTGTTAGTGATTTGGTGCCATTTACTAATATTGTTGACGAATTACGACGTGTTAAAGATAAGGATGAGCAGATAAAATTAATAAAAGCAGGAAAATTAGCTGATGAAGCTTTCAATTATATTGTGTCGACGATTGAAGTTGGTCAAACAGAAATTGAAATTGCTAATCGGCTAGATAGTTATATCAAAAATTTAGGTACTATGAGTGAATCTTTTGAAACAATTGTAGCAAGCGGTATTCATTCAACATGGCCACATGCAACGGTTTCAAAACGAAAGATTCAAGACCAGGATCTGATTACGATAGATTTTGGCTATTATTACGAGAACTATACATTTGATGTCACAAGGACCATCGCCGTGGGATCGATATCTGATGAATTAAAACATATCTACGAGTCTGTTTTAACGACACAAGAACGAGTGATTTCATTAATTAAACCGGGAATAAAATTAAGTGAATTAGCTAGAGTTGCTAATGAAACAATCGCCGATGCAGGATATGGTAAATATTTTAATCATGGGATTGGGCATGGAATTGGCCTATCAATTCATGAATTACCTAATATTAAATTGGATGATTCAAACAGTGTTTTGCAAGCAGGCGACGTCATTACAATTGAACCAGGGATTTATGTACCAAACCTTAGTGGGGTTCGAATTGAGGATGATATTTTAGTGACTGAGAATGGCTATCAAATGTTAACGAATTCTTCTAAAAAATTAATGATAATATAGACTTTAACTTGCTTTTATATGTCCATTATTGCTATTATTAGAACTATGAGATACACGAGATAGTAGGAGGAATATTATATTATGATGTCCGTTAATGAATTTAAAAATGGTGTTACAATCGAAGTTGATGGTGATTTATGGCGTGTTGTTGAATTTCAACATGTTAAACCGGGTAAAGGTTCTGCTTTTGTTCGATCAAAACTAAAGAATCTCCGTACAGGTGCTGCTCAAGAAAAAACATTCCGTGCTGGTGAAAAAGTTCAAAAAGCACAAATTGATAATAAAAAAATGCAATATCTTTATGCTGATGGTAACAACTATGTATTTATGGATATGGATACATATGAACAATTAGAATTACCAGAAGAACGCGTGCATGAACAATTAAATTATTTGAAAGAAAACTTAATTGTTAATGTTATTATGTTTGGCACTGAAACACTTGGTGTTGACGTTCCTAATACAGTTGAATTAAAAGTAGCATCAACTGAAGCGGGTATTAAAGGTAATACACAATCTGGTGGAACTAAACCTGCTGTTCTTGAAACAGGATTAGTTGTACAAGTGCCATTCTTCGTTAATGAAGATGAAATGTTAATTATTAATACACAAGATGGCACATATATTTCCAGAGCACAATAAATCGACGGAGGTTAAACTTATGGCTGAAGAAACAAATATTGTTTTAAAAAGTACTGAACCTTCTTTGGGTGACATTAAGATTGCACCTGAAGTTATTGAAATTATTGTTGGAATTGCTGCTAACCAAATTGATGGTGTTTACTCAATGCGTGGGACAATTGCTAAAAATTTAACTGAATTATTTGGCCGTAAAAAGTCACTGGGTAAGGGTGTTAAACTTGATTTAACAGATGACCAGTTGAATATTGATGTTTTTGTTTACCTTGATTACGGTGTATCTGTTCCTAAGGTTGCATTAGTGATGCAAGAAAAGATTAAACAACAATTACTATTTATGACAGGTTTAGAAATTATTGAAGTAAATGTTCATGTTGAAGGGGTTATTCCTGAAAAGGAAGCCGATAAGATAGATACTGACGATTTATTTTCAGAAAAAGATGGTGAAAATTAGTGAGTGTAATAGTAACTAGACATACGATTCGCGAAAAAGCATTTCAAGCATTATTTGCGTTAAATTCTAACCCAGATGGTGATAGAGAGGCTATTTATCGTGAATTGTTAGAAGTTCCTGATGAAGAGTCGGCTGTAATTCCACCTTATTTAGAAGCATTAGTTTCAGGTGTTAGTGATAAACAAGCTGAGATAGATTCTGTTATTGAAGAAAATCTAACATCACGCTGGAAACTATCACGCTTAAACAATACGGATTTAATTATTTTGAGATTAGCTATTTACGAAATGAAATACGTAGATGATGTTCCTGCTAAGGTAGCATTGAATGAAGCTTTAGAAATTGCTAAAGAATTTAGTGATGATGAATCAAGAAAATTTGTTAATGGTGTGTTAGATCCAGTTGTTGAAAAAATGCCTGTTGATATTGAAAAAACAAATGAATAATAATGATTGAGAAGTGTTGCATTTTTTGCGACACTTTTTTTTTAGAAATGAATACCTTAAATATGATAAAATGTAAGAAGTAAAAATGGAATAGAGGTGCTAAATTATGGCTAAATTAATTGATGGTAAAAAATTGGCACAAATAACGACGGATAATTTAAAATCTGAGATAGAAGCTTTAAAGAAAAAGAATGTCTTTCCTACATTAGCTGTTATTGTAGTTGGAGAAAATCCAGCAAGTAAAATATATGTTAAGAATAAGCATCGAATTGCTGAATCTATTGGGATAAAATCGATTGTTAAAAGATTACCTGATACGATATCAGAAAAAGAGTTGCTAAATCTCATTAATGACTATAATGATAATTCAGATATTAATGGCATATTAGTACAGTTACCTTTACCGAACCAAATTGATGAAAAAAAGATAACCGAAGCTATTAAACCAGAAAAAGATGTTGATGGATTTCATCCGATAAATATTGGACGATTAGCCATGAATGATCCACTAGCAATTCCATGTACACCACTGGGAATTATGAGAATGTTTAACGCATACAATATTGATTTAGACGGTAAAAATGCAGTTGTTGTTGGCCGCAGTAATATTGTGGGTAAACCAATGGCGGCGTTACTTTTAAACGCTAATGCAACAGTAACGATAACGCATAGTCATACGGAAAATTTATCAGAGATAACTAAACAGGCTGATATTTTAGTCGTTGCAATTGGTCAAGCAAACTTTATTAAAAAAACCGATGTGAAACAAGGTGCTGTAGTCATCGATGTCGGGATGAACCGCTTAGATAGTGGTAAGTTAGCGGGAGATGTCGATAAGGAAGTTGCAGAGGTTGCAGGATATCTGACACCAGTACCAAAAGGGGTTGGACCTATGACGATTGCAATGTTGATGGAACAAACAATTGAATTAACAAAACGGAGTGTTGGCATTGAATAAAGATAATTATTTATCAGTTACATCATTAACAACATATTTGAAGAAAAAATTTGATGCTGATCCTTATCTTGGGACCGTTTATTTAACTGGCGAAATTTCAAATTTAAGACCTCGACCTAATGCGCATCAATATTTTAGTTTAAAAGATGATCATGCTAAAATTAGCGCAATTATGTTCCGTTCAGCTTTTGATAAAATAAAATTTAAACCAGAAGATGGCATGAAAGTTTTAGTTATGGGCCGTATATCTTTATATGAAGCGACAGGTAACTATCAAATATATATTGAGCGAATGGAACCTGATGGTGTTGGTGCGTTATATCAAGCCTATGAGCAGTTAAAAAATAAGCTACAAGCTGAAGGATTATTTTCAGCACCAAAACAGGCATTGGTTAAATATCCTAAACGAATTGCTGTGATTACAAGTCCTTCAGGGGCTGTCATTAAAGATATTATGACAACCGTTAAAAGACGTTACCCGATTGCTCAATTAGTTTTATTTCCTGCGATTGTACAAGGTGACAAAGCAGCTAATGATTTAGTTAAGCGGTTAAAACAAATTAACGAATTAGGCCATTTTGACACGATTATTATTGGTCGAGGCGGTGGCTCAATTGAAGATTTATGGCCATTTAATGAAGAATCTGTTGCAAGGGAAATATTTGCTAGCCAGATTCCAATTATTTCTTCAGTTGGACATGAGACAGACACAACCATTGCTGATTTAGTGGCCGATGTTCGGGCAGCAACGCCAACAGCAGCAGCAGAATTAGCTGTCCCTGTTTACGCCGATGAATTAATTAAGATTAATCAATTAAAATTGAGACTATTACAAGTAACACAAAATATTTTAAGTTTAAGAAGACAACAATTAGATAAGATTCAACAATCATATGTTTTTCAACAACCTAATCGGTTATATGAGGGTTACCTTCAAAACTTAGACAATTTAGCACAACGCTTAATGCAAGTAACAAAACAAATTATCACAATTAAGAAACAACAATTTGAACAAGCTAATGGTCAGTTGCGCTATCAAAATCCGCAACAATTGGTTAGTCAACTGCAAGATCAAGTAAAACAACAAAACAAACAGTTACATCAATTAATGACCTACTTACTTGAAACAAAGAAACAACAGGTTGGCGAAAAAATAAATGCGCTTGATTTATTAAGTCCATTGAAGATTATGGGACGAGGATACAGTTACGTATCTATGGAAGATAAAATTATTAAAAGTATTAATTCAGTGAATATAGATGATAACGTCGTGTTACACCTTACAGATGGTAAAGCATATGCAAAAATTGAAAAAGTTGAAAAAGGAGAATAAAAAATGGCTGAAAAAAAAGCGACATTTGAAGATAACTTAGTAGAACTTGAAAAAATTGTAACAGAACTAGAACAAGGTGATGTTCCTTTAGAAAAAGCATTAACCCAATTTCAAAACGGTGTTAAGTTGAGCTCAAAATTGCAAAAAACATTGGAAAATGCTGAAAAAACATTAACCAGTGTCATGAATGATTCTGGTGAAGAAGTGCCATTCGAACAAGGCTTAGAAAATGAGTAACTTAACTAAATTTTCTGATATCGTATTACCAGAATTTAATCAAATTATGTTGAATCAATTACAGGCTTTAGACACTGAAAAAAAGTTAAAAGAATCGATGACTTATTCAGTTGAAGCGGGTGGTAAACGTATTAGACCACTAATCATTTTTGTTATTTGTCAAATGCTTAATCGTAAACTTGATAAGTCAGTTTATTCTATTGCTGGTGCATTAGAATTAATTCATACCTATTCATTAATTCATGATGATTTGCCTGCGATGGATGATGATAATTTAAGACGTGGTAAACCAACAAACCATATTATTTTTGGTGAAAGCATGGCAATTTTAGCTGGTGATGCACTAAATACATTAGCCTTTGAATGGATCAGTAACGCAGAGTTGCCTGATTCACAAAAGGTATTACTAATGGGTCAACTAGCTAGGTTAGCTGGCCCAGAGGGAATGGTTGGCGGTCAAGTTGCCGATATTGAAGGTGAACAAAAAGAGTTATCATTAGCGCAGTTGAAACAGGTGCATAAGCGTAAAACGGGTGATTTAATTGAATTTTCAGTTTACGCAGGTAGCATACTTGGAAAAGCGACTGACCAACAGCACGTAGCGTTTATGGCATATGGACGTCATTTTGGGTTAGCTTTTCAAATCTATGATGATATTATGGATGTCGTTGGGACATCTGAAGAGATGGGCAAGGCTGTTCATAAAGACAATCAAGAAAATAAAAATACGTATCCTGGACTAATGGGAATTGATCAAGCTTATAGGATGCTCGAAGAAGTAACCAATCAAGCTAAAGATGCTATTCAAACGCTTAAGCAAACAGGGTTGGAGACAGAGTATTTGGAAGAATTGTTACATTACTTTAAATTAAAAAATTAGGAGTCACTATGAAAAAAGAGCGCATTGATGTTTTATTAGTTAAACAAGGGTTATTTGAAACTCGTGAACAGGCCAAACGTGCAGTTATGGCTGGTGAAATTCTGGGTGAGAATGAAGAACGATTGGATAAACCAGGTGTTAAAATTTCTGAAGAAACTGTGCTTCATTTTAAAGGTAAAAAATTACCTTATGTGAGCCGCGGTGGACTTAAATTAGAAAAAGCCCTTAAAGTATTTGATGCAACCGTTCAGGATAAAACGGTCTTAGACATTGGATCATCAACCGGTGGCTTTACCGATGTTGCTTTACAAAATGGCGCAAAATTAAGTTATGCGTTAGATGTTGGTACCAATCAATTAGTTTGGAAATTACGACAAGATCCAAGAGTTGTTGTGATGGAAAATACTAACTTCAGATATAGTAAAAAAGAAGATTTTGAATTTGGACAACCCAATTTTGCAACAATAGATGTATCGTTTATTTCATTACATCTTATTTTACCTGCATTAAAGAAAATTATTACTGAAAATGGGGATGTTGTGGCATTAATAAAACCCCAATTTGAAGCAGGAAAAGAAAATGTTGGAAAACATGGTATTGTACGAGATGAAAAGATTCATCGTCAAGTGCTCGAAGACATTGTTCAATTTTCTATTTCCACTGGATTTAATGTTGCGGATTTAAGCTACTCACCAATTAAGGGTGGCGAAGGTAATATTGAATTTTTAATTCATTTAAAGTCTGCGATAAATGAAATTGGCGAGATTTCGGATAAGGTTAGTATCGATGGCGTATTAACTGCTGCATACGATAACCTGAATGCCGTTAAATAAGGATTTAAAGTGAAGTTCTTTAATAATAATTGAAATTACGTTATACTAACTCTATGGGTGGTAGAGGTTATCGGGTGAGGGGGACTTTAATGAAAAAGCAAGAACGGCAACGTTATGTTCGTGAATTATTGAAGAACAATAATATTGATAAGCAGGAAGATTTTGTGAGTTTGCTTAAAAAACAAGGGATTACAGTCACACAAGCAACTATTTCTAGAGATATTAAAGAAATGCAATTAATTAAAGTGCCATCTGCTGATGGAACTTACAGTTATAATTTACCTGTTCAAAAAAAATTGAATACAGAAAAAAAATTAACTAAAACGTTAAAAGATGCTTTTATATCAACTGATGTTCAAAATGAAATGTGTCTCGTTAAGGTGACGCCAGGAAGTGGTCCAGCAATCGTATCTTTAATTGAACAAATGAATTATTCATTTGTTTTTGGTACTTTAGGCGGAGATGGATCAGCTCTAATTATCTGTCACTCGAACAAAGATGCGTTAAAGTTAAGTAAAATTTTAAATGAGATTGTAACTGAATAGATAGAAATAAAATCTGTGACATTTGTTTCAGATTTTTTCTATTAAAGGGGTGAAAAAAATGTTACAAGAATTGACAATAAAAGATTTTGCCATTATTGATTCTTTGAATATCGATTTCATGGCTAATATGACAGTTTTAACAGGTGAAACTGGTGCGGGTAAATCCATTATCATTGATGCTTTGGGCCTCTTATCAGGTGGTAGAGGGTCCCAAGAATTTATTAGAAAAGATGCAAAAAAAATGGTGCTACAAGGACTCTTTATGCCAACTGAAAACTCAAATACGTTAACGAAGTTGGACCAATTAGGTATTGGCCATGATGATAACTCTGTGATTTTACAACGTGAAATACATAGATCTGGTAAAAATATTTGTCGCATAAACGGTATGTTGGTTAACACGAGTACACTAAAATCAATTGGTGAAACGTTAGTTGATATTCATGGCCAAAATGAACATCAAGAATTAATGCAACAGGATAAGCATTTGGGCATGTTAGATGAATATATTAAAAATGATATTCAAACACTGAAGCATAGTTATCAAGAAGCATTTGAATACTATCAAAACCTAAATAAGTTACAAATAAAAAGACAAACAAATCAAAACGAATGGGCACAACGATTAGATATGTTACATTTTCAAAAAGATGAAATTGAAAGTGCAGATTTAATTGAAAATGAAGAAGACATATTAAGCGCTGAAAAAGAACGTCTAGAAAATTTTCAAACTATTAATCAGTCACTGGATGCAAGTTACCAAGCGTTATCGGGTGATGATGAAAATACAGTTGACCATGTTGGTGTTGCAATGTCTAACATGCTAAAAATTGATAATTTAGATAGTGAATATAAAGACTTAGCAGAACGGTTGTCGTCAGCCTATTATATGCTGCAGGATGCATCTAGTGACCTATTGCGTCAGTTAGACTCCCTGGAATGGGATGAGCAACGATTAAATGAGATTGAAAATAGGCTTGAATTAATTGTACAATTAAAACACAAATATGGTGATTCTGTTGAAAAAATATTAGCTTATTTGAGTCTTATATCTGAAGAATTAATTGAAATGGAAGCAACTGAAGGTAATGCAGATGATTTAGATAATCAAGTTAATTTAGCTAGAAAAGAAGCCCATAAATTGGCTGATAAATTAACTAATGTTCGAAAAAAAGCAGCCATCATTCTACAAAAAGAAGTGCATAAACAGTTAAGTGAGTTGTATATGGACAAAGCCGTTTTTGAAGTTAAATTTGATTCACTCAATCAGTTAAATAGTACCGGACAAGATAAAGTTGAATTTTATATTCAAACAAATGTTGGGGAAACAATGGGGCCATTAGCTAAGATTGCTTCTGGTGGTGAACTTTCTCGAATGATGTTAGCGTTAAAGACAATTTTTTCTAGGACGCAAGGTGTCACAAGTATTATATTTGATGAAGTTGATACAGGAGTTAGTGGACGTGTTGCCCAGGCAATTGCTGAAAAAATTAATCAAATTGCCCAACAATCACAAGTTCTATGTATCACACATTTGCCACAGGTTGCTGCAATTAGCGAGCACCATTACTTTATAGCTAAAGAAGTGATTTGTGAACGTACAGAAACATCTATTAAATTGTTATCTAAGGAAGATCGTATTCAAGAAATTGCTCGAATGCTTGCCGGTTCTGAGATTACACCTTTAACTGTTAAACATGCTGAAGAATTACTAAATACGGCACAAAAAAAATAATTAAAACCAAGGTACTACTATGAATAGATGATTGGTTAGTTATAAAAAAGGAGAGTACTAATATGCTTAAGTTTGATAAAATATCAAAAATTTATAAAGGTAATAAAGCTGTAGATAATTTTAATTTGGAAGTTCAAGATGGTGAATTCATTTGTTTCATCGGAACATCTGGTTCAGGTAAAACAACTACTATGAGAATGATTAACCGTATGTTGACACAAACAGAAGGTACAATCACTATTGATGGTAAAGATATAGCCAAAATGGATCCCGTTAAATTACGTCGTAAAATCGGATATGTTATTCAAAATATTGGTTTAATGCCACATATGACTATTCGTGAAAATATTACATTAGTACCAAAATTATTAAAATGGCCTGAAGAAAAAAGAGATGAACGCGCTAAAGAAATGATTAAATTAGTTGAACTACCAGAATCATATTTAGACCGTTACCCATCTGAACTTTCTGGTGGGCAACAACAAAGAATCGGAGTTGTCAGAGCTTTAGCTGCTGATCAAGATATTATCTTGATGGATGAACCTTTTGGTGCGCTTGATCCTATTACTAGAGAAGCTTTACAAGATTTAGTTAAAGATTTACAAGAACGTTTAGGTAAGACATTCGTTTTTGTTACTCATGATATGGATGAAGCTTTAAAATTAGCAACACGAATTGTTGTTATGTCTGAAGGAAAGATTGTTCAAGCAGATACACCCGATAATATTTTGAAAAATCCAGCAAATAAATTTGTTGAAAACTTGATTGGTCAAGATAGACTTATCCAAGCTCGTCCAAGTATTACAACTGTTGGTCAAGTTATGTTAGCTAACCCAGTTTCAATTACACCAGGTAAGTCATTAGTAACAGCTATTCGTTTAATGCATGATCGTCGAGTTGATACGTTGTTAGTTACTGATGATGCTGGTATTTTAAAGGGTTATATTGATATTGAAAGCTTAGATTATAGTTTCAATACATCAAGTAGTGTCAGCGATATTATGAACAAAGATATTTTCTATGTTAAAGAAGATTCATTAGTTCGTGATACTGTTGAACGTATTTTAAAACGTGGATTTAAAAATGTACCTGTTATTAATAAAGATGGTATATTAGTCGGAATTGTAACCCGCGCTACCCTAGTTGATATTGTTTATGATGCACTTTGGGGTGATGAAAATAGTGCTTCTCATGAAGAAGTAACTAAAATAATGACGTCAGACTCAGGTACAGATACCGATGAAACTAGCCCAAGTTCAACGAAGGAGGGTTAATAATGACTTCATTTTTACAAGAATATGGGGCAATGATTGTCTCAAAATTATGGGAACATATTGAAATTTCAGGAATGGCATTATTTTTTGGAGTAGCAATAGCTGTTCCTTTAGGAATTTTACTAACAAGATTACCTAAGACAGCCAATATTGTAATTGCAATTGCTAGTATGTTGCAAACAATTCCTGCTTTAGCTTTACTAGCCATGATGATTCCTTTATTTGGGATTGGTAAGTTACCAGCTGTTGTAGCATTATTTATCTATTCGTTGTTACCAATATTAAGAAATACGTATATTGGTATTAAAGAAGTGGATCCAGTGTTAAAAGACGCTGCTAAAGGGATGGGTATGACTAATTTGCAGTCGATTCTGCAAGTTGAATTAGTTATGGCATCTCAGGTTATTATGTCTGGAATTCGTTTAGCTGCAACTTATGTAATTGCTTGGGCAACATTAGCTTCATATATTGGTGCTGGTGGCTTAGGGGATATGATTTTTAATGGATTAAATTTGTATCAACCAAAATTAATTTTAGGCGGTACAATTCCAGTTATCTTATTAGCCTTACTAGTTGATTTTATACTTGGACAGGTTGAAAAAAAGGTAGCACCAAAAACAACAAGAAATTAAGGAGGCTTTAACATGAAAATTACGATGAAAAAAATACTTGTTAGCTTAAGCCTTCTGTTTGCCGGTGTGAGTCTATCAAGTTGTGGGTTTCCTGGTTTAACAGGTGGCTCTGAATCGACAATTAAAATTGTCGCACAATCAACGACGGAATCTCAAATTATTGGATCAATGCTACAACAATTGATTGAACATGAATCAGATAATCAAGTAGAACTGATAAATAATTTAGGTTCTGGTACATTAAGTTTTAATGCACTCAAAAACGGTGATGCAGATATATCATCTGCTAGATATACAGGAACTGACTTAAGTGCGGTATTAAATAAACCAGTAGAAAAAGATACCGTTAAAGCTAATAAAATAGTTAAAGATGGATTCGAAAATAGATTCCAAATGAAATGGTTTGATAGTTTAGGTTTTGCTGATACTTATGCATTTATGGTTACAAAAGAGACAGCTAAAAAGTACAATTTAAACACAGTATCTGATTTAAGAAAAATTGAATCTAAATTAACAGTCGGTGTTGATGCCAACTGGATTAGCCGTGTAGGTGATGGTTACGATGGTTTCCAAAAAGAATATAATATTAAATTTGGTAACATTTATCCTATGCAGATTGGATTAGTCTATAGCGCTTTGGCAAAGGGTAAAATGGATGTTGTTCTTGGATATTCAACTGATGGCCGAATTAAGAGTTATGATCTGAAAATTTTGAAGGATGATCGTCACTTCTTCCCACCATATTCAGCAAGCCTTGTTGCAAATGATTCTATCTTGAAGGAACATCCTGAATTAACACCGCTTATTGATCGACTTAAAAACAAAATTAATTTATCAACAATGCAATCATTAAATTACAAAGTTGATAATGATTTTTACGAACCAGCAGTAGTTGCAAAACAATTCTTAGAAGAACATCATTACTTCGAAAAGGCGGGTGATTAATATGAATACTTTTGATCAATTGATGTCTTATTTTAGTAATAATGGGTTATATGTTTTACAAGAATTTACAAGACATTTTTTAATTTCAATATATGGTGTGATAATTGCTGCAATTATTGGGATTCCAATCGGAATTTTTATCTCAAAACATCATAGATTGAGCGATGTAGCAATAGGTGCTGCTAATGTTATTCAAACTGTACCATCATTAGCAATGTTATCTATTATTATGTTGGGACTAGGTTTAGGTGTTAATACAGTTATTGTAACTGTTGCACTTTACTCACTATTACCTATTTTAAAAAATACGTATTCAGGGATGATTAATGTTGATCCTGGCGTTCTTGATTCTGGTAAAGGGATGGGAATGACGAGACTTCAAATCCTTTATATGATTGAGTTACCGTTATCATTATCAGTTATCATGGCCGGAATTAGAAATGCATTAGTTGTTGCAATTGGTATTACAGCAATTGGTTCATTTATTGGTGCAGGTGGACTTGGAGATATTATTATCCGAGGAACAAATGCAACTGATGGAGCAGCTATTATTTTAGCTGGTGCATTGCCAACAGCTCTAATGGCCGTTATTGCTGATGCAATTTTGGCACTTATTCAAAGAAAATTTGATCCAACAACAATTAAACGTAAATAAAAAAATGGTCATTTTCTAGTTGTTATAGAAAGTGACCATTTTTATATTGAATCGATTAAAGCGATATAACGGAGTTGATTATCAGTAAGAAGGTAAGTGATATTCGTATATTGCGTTTTAAATATTAATTGATTAGAACCAGAACGTCGGTGTAAGGTACCACGAAGTTCTTGGAATTCTTTTTGAAATCCAGTTGGATTTAATTGTAAAATAATTGTTTTTTTCATTTTTAAAACTTTTTCTGTAAAGAGTGCTAATTGAAATTGAGGCATTTGTGGTCTTAAAATAAAGTCATCTAAATCAAAAATTTTATGATATGAATATTGTAGTGTTGAGCCAATAGTTTGAATTGTTGTTTGTTGTTTATTTTGCATAATAAAGTTCCTCCCCGAACGTTTGTTTGTATTTTCATTATACGAACAAACGTTCGGTAAAGCAAGTGTTAATTTATAATATATTTAAAAGATGACAACAGCGCATAAAAAGCTTGAATAATAGCCGTAAAAAGTGCATACTATTTATTAATACTTATCTTAGAGGAGTTTACAAATTTAATGGCTAATCGTGGAATGTTGATCGTACTATCTGGTCCATCAGGGGTCGGTAAAGGAACCGTAAGAAAAGCAATTTTTGACCAAGCTGACAATAAGTTTCTTTATTCAATTTCAATGACCACTCGTAAAATGCGAGAAGGCGAAGTTGATGGTGTTGACTATCATTTTGTATCAAAAGAAGAATTTGAGAATGAAATTTCAACGGGCGGTATGTTAGAATACGCCAAGTATGTTGACAATTACTATGGAACACCGTTAAAATATGTAAATAAGATGCTTGACGCTGGTCAAGATGTCTTTCTTGAAATTGAAGTACAAGGTGCTATGCAAGTTCGAGAAAAAATTTCTGATGGTTTATTTATTTTCTTAACGCCACCTGATTTGATGGAATTAAGACAAAGAATTACAGGACGTGGAACGGATGATTCTGCAACTATTGATAAACGAATGACAAAAGCCATTGGTGAGATTGATATGATGCAGAATTACGATTACGCGGTTGTTAATGATGAAATAAATGATGCTGTTGAAAAAATTCAAACGATTATTAAAGCTGAACGTTGGCGTGTAAAACGATTTTTACCTGACTATAGAAAACAATTAGGAGATGTATTTAAATGATTTTATATCCTTCAGTAGATGACTTATTGAAACAAGTAGATTCAAGATACTCATTAATTATGTTAGCAAGTAAACGTGCCCATGAATTAGATGCTGGCGCTCTACCAATGCTTTCTAATTACAAATCAAAAAAGAATGTTGGACGTGCTTTGGAAGAAGTTGTTACTGGTGATTTAATTATTGATCCAGTTGAAAAAGAAGATATTCGTTAATCTGATTAAATGAAAAGGAGTTAAGACAAGCTAATTGTCCTAACTCCTATTTTATTTCTTAGAAAATTGATACAATAGAGAATAGAATAAATTCGGTATGGGGGCGACATGAAATGACACTTGAAAATAAAAAAATCGGTCTTGTTGTAACAGGTGGTATTGCAGCGTATAAAAGTTTGGGATTAGTCCGAGCACTAATTAAACAAGGTGCTAGCGTTCGAGTTGCGATGACCAAAGCTGCAACTGAATTTGTAACACCCTTGAGTTTTGAAACGTTGAGTAAAAATAGGGTGTTAACTGATTTATTTTCAGGAAAAGAGTCTGAGCATGTTGCACATATTGAATTTGCAGACTGGGCAGAATTAATGGTTATTGCACCAGCGACAGCAAACATTATCGCAAAAATGGCCAATGGTATCGCAGATGATTTTGTTTCAACCACTTTATTAGCAACTGAGGCACAAAAAATTGTTGTGCCCGCAATGAATGAACATATGCTAATGAATTCTGCTACACAACGTAATCTTAAATTTTTAGGACGAAATAACATTCAGATTATTGAACCAGAAATAGGCTTTTTAGCAGAAGGTTATTCAGGTAAGGGACGTTTTCCCGAATTAAATGTGATAATGTCAGTTATTCAAACTTCCTTTGAGGATAGTGACAAACCATTAGAAGGTAAAAATGTCTTAGTGACAGCTGGTGGTACACGAGAACGAATCGATCCAGTTCGTTTTATCGCTAATGATTCTTCTGGTAAAATGGGTTTCGCAATTGCGATTGAAGCGCAAAAGTTAGGTGCTAATGTCACCTTAATTAGCGGAATAAGCCAGTTGCCAGACCCAATTGGCGTGACAACAATTAGAGTTACAACTGCGTTAGAGTTATCTGAAGCTATCAATAAGCGATTTGATGACCAAAATATTTTGATAATGGCAGCAGCTGTTTCAGATTATCGTGTACAAAATGTTGCAGATCAGAAAATAAAAAAAGCTGAATCTACTTTAACGTTAATATTAGAAAAAAATCCAGATATTTTAAAACATTTGGGCCAAATTAAGCAAAATCAGTATTTAGTCGGATTTGCTGCGGAAACCCAAAACGGACTAGAAAATGCACAAGAAAAATTAGAAAAGAAAAATTTAGATTTATTGGTTTTAAATGATGTCTCAAATTCTGCCATTGGATTTAATAGCAATGATAATGAGGTAACACTGCTTAGACCAAACAGAAAAAATGATTTCATAAAGCAAACAAGTAAAAAGCAAATTGCTAAGGAATTATTAGCTACTATTATAAGCGATGTAGTAAAATAAGCAGTTAATTAAATGAAAGGAGGTTTCAGTATGTCACAATATGCAAAAATTATCGTTGATGTTCCTACGATGCAAACGGACCAGCCATATACGTATTCAATCCCAGCAGTATTAACAAATCAGATTGAGATTGGCATGCGGGTTATTGTACCATTTGGGAATGGTAAACGATTGGTTCAAGGATTTGTAATTGATCTTTTTGATAAGAATGAGTTCGATGGTCATGTAAAAGATATTCAATCAGTCGTTGATTTAAGACCTGTTGTGAATACTGAATTATTAGACTTATCTGAGTGGATAGCTAATGAAACCTTTTCCTTCCGTATAACTGCCTTACAAATGGTTTTACCGAGTGTCATGCGTGCAACCTATAAAAAGCGAGTTCGTTTAATTGACGAAATTGATGAAGATTTACAAGATAAATTATTTCAAGGTCAAGATTCTATTGAATTTGATCCAGAACATATGGATGCTCAAATAATTAAAGAATTATTACAACTTACCAAGGCTGAAAAGGCTGAGATGATTTATGAAGTTGGCAATAAAGCTAAAGTTAAAATGCAAATATCAATCCAACCAAAACTTGGATTCGAAGCATATGAAAATATTCGAAGTGGTTTACGTAAAAATGCTAAACAACAGCACTTATTGATTGACTATCTACAATCACTCACTGAAGATAGCTTGATTCCTCAGAAACAAGTTGTTGAGGAAATAGGCGTGACACCTGCAACAATTACAGCTGGAGCAAAAAATGGTTGGCTTGAAAAAGTTGAGACTGAGGTATATCGGGACCCATATAAAGACACAATTATTGAGCCAACCAATATGCAAGAATTAACCTCAGATCAAGAGGTTGCGGTGCTAGCTGTCGATGAGGCTATTAAAAGTGGAACTAATACAACATTTTTACTTCAAGGTGTGACGGGGAGTGGGAAAACAGAAGTTTATTTGCAGACAATCGCAAAAGCGCTAGAACTTAGAAAAACAGCTTTGATGCTTGTACCAGAAATAGCTTTGACACCCCAAATGGTTAAGCGAGTTAAATCACGATTTGGTAATCTAGTTGCGGTCCTGCATAGCGGTTTGTCTGACGGTGAGCGTTATGATGAATGGCGCCGGATTGAGCGTAAAGAAGCGCAAGTAGTTGTCGGTGCACGTTCAGCCGTTTTTGCACCATTAGATAATATTGGCGTTATTATTGTTGATGAAGAGCATGAATCGAGCTATAAACAAGATGAAACACCAAGGTATCATGCAAGGGATGTTGTTCTTTGGAGAAGTAAAAGACATCAGTGTCCTGTCATATTGGGTAGTGCAACACCATCCCTCGAATCTCGTGCTAGAGCTCAAAAAGGCGTGTATGAGTGGTTACAATTACCTCAACGTATAAATGGTCATCCCATGCCAGAAGTTACGCTAATTGATATGAGAGAAGAAATGAAAAAGACTGGTGAGAGTAATTTTTCTGAGCCACTTAGACATGAAATTACTAAGCGCCTTGAGAAAAATGAACAGACTGTTTTAATGTTAAATCGTCGTGGGTTTTCATCTTTCGTAATGTGCCGAGATTGTGGATTCGTGCTACCTTGTCCTAACTGTGATACTTCTTTAACATTGCATATGGATACTCATACAATGAAATGTCATTATTGTGGACATGAAGAAGGTATTCCTAAAACTTGTCCTAACTGTCATAGTCGAAAAATTAGATATTATGGTACAGGTACGCAAAAAGTTGAAGAAGAACTTAAAACGTTATATCCAGAGGCTAAAATTTTACGAATGGACGTTGATACGACACGTAAAAAAGGCGCACACGAAAAAATCCTAGCTAAATTTGGCGCAAAAGAAGCTGATATTTTATTGGGTACACAAATGATTGCGAAAGGGTTAGACTTTCCTGATGTGACGTTAGTTGGCGTTCTTAATGCAGATACAGCACTTAGTTTGCCTGATTTTAGATCAAGTGAAAGAACGTTCCAATTATTAACCCAAGTGAGCGGTCGAGCTGGTCGAGCTGAAAAAGAAGGACATGTTATTATCCAAACTTTTAATCCAGATCACTACGCGATTCAATATGCGAAGCATCATGACTATGAATCATTTTATAAAAAAGAAATGTCAGTTCGACATATGGAAAATTATCCACCATATTATTATACAATTCAGCTCACTGCTAGTTATACGGATGAGGCTGGAGCAGCGAAAAAAATGTTAGAAGCAGTTCAATTTTTAAAACCAGTGTTATCAAAGAATGCGATTATTCTTGGACCAACACCAAAATCAATTATGCGTGTTAATAATCGTTTTTATTATCAAGTGGTTATTAAGTATAAATCAGAAGGTCAATTAAAAGAACGACTAAGAGAGTTAATGACTAAATCTCAAGCCGAAGTTCGAAAAGGTTTAAAATTAACGATTGATTCTGAACCAGTAAACTTTATTTAAATTAAGGAGATATTATGACGTCAATTGTATTTATGGGAACACCAGAATTTTCAGCTCCAATTTTAGAAAGTTTAATTGAAAACGGCTATGACGTGAAAGCTGTTATGACACAACCAGATCGAATGGTTGGGCGAAAACGTATTTTAACGCAATCACCAGTAAAACAAGTTGCAGTAAAACATGGTATTGAGGTATTACAACCAGAAAAATTAAGTGGCAGCGATGAAATGGCCAAAGTAATTGCAATGGCACCCGATTTTTTGGTAACTGCAGCATTTGGACAATTTTTACCAACAAAATTATTAGAATCTGCTAAAATTGGTGCAATAAACGTCCATGGTTCACTATTACCTAAATATCGTGGTGGCGCACCAATTCAATATGCTATTATGAATGGTGAACAAGAAACAGGTATTACCATTATTTATATGGTTAAAAAAATGGATGCTGGAAATATTATTAGCCGTCGTGCAATTAAAATTGAAAATAATGATGATACTGGTTCAATGTTTGAAAAATTAAGTTTATTAGGTAAGGAACTATTACTTGAAACATTACCAAAACTAATTGATGGTACAAGTGAATCAACACCACAAAATGAAGATAAAGTAACCTTTTCACCTACCATTAAACCAGAAGAAGAAGCCCTTGATTTTTCAAAAACGGCTAATGAAATAGACTGGAAAATTCGTAGCTTAAGACCGGTACCTGGTGCATATACGATTTTAAAGGGTAAGAGAACTAAAATATGGGATATAACTGTACTAGATAAAAAAACTATTTTATCTGCTGGAAAAGTAGTTGAAGTAGCTAAAAAATCACTTGAAATTGCTTGTGGTGATGGGACCGTATTAGCTATTAATTCGCTTCAACCAGATGGTAAATCAAAACAAACCATTGTCGACTACCTAAACGGTAGTGGGCAAGGAATAAAAGAAGGACAACAGGTGATTGATGTATGACAACTGATTTAAAAACGACACCCCGATTCTTAGCAGTTGATCTTTTAACAAGAGTTGCTAAACAAGGGACGTATTCAAATATTGCGTTGAACCAAGTGATTAAGAATAATCATATGGAAGTTCGGGATGCTCATTTATTAACACAACTAGTTTACGGTGTTATCCAAAGACGTCTCACTTTAGAATATTGGTTGGCACCATTTGTTAAAAATCCTAGCAAAATGGATAATTGGGTTCAAGAATTACTATTGAGTGCCATTTATCAGATGCATTATCTTGATAAAATTCCAACTCGCGCAATTTTTAATGAATCAATTGAAATTGCAAAACGAAAAGGCCATGCAGGTACGCGTAAATTTGTTACTGGTGTTTTACATGCAATTGAGCGTGAAGGTATCCGTCCTGTTTCTGAAATTAAAGATGATATTGAACGTTTGAGTATTGAAAGTAGTACACCAGTTTGGTTGGTAAACGAATTAATTAAACAAGTAGGCTTAGAAAAAGCGACACATTTGTTGGCTTCAATCAATGAAGCACCTGATCAATCTGTTAGAGTAAATACAGCTAAAGCAACTGTCGAAGAAGTCATTGAAAAAATGGAAAATGAAGGCTTTGAGGTGAAACGTAGTCAAGTTTCACCAGTTGGGTTATTAGTGACTAATGGATTTGCTCCTGATAGTGGCGTTTATCACGATGGGTTAATTACGATTCAAGATGAAAGTGCAATGTTAGTTGCTGACGCAATGAATATTCAACCAGGTGATAAAGTTTTAGATGCATGTGCCGCACCAGGTGGAAAAACAACCCATATTGCATCATTCCTAGATGAAACTTTATTTGGTGAAGTTGTAGGGTTAGATATTCATGCACACAAAGTTAAATTAATCGGTGATAATGCTAAACGTTTAGGTTTATCTAGTGTTGTTGAGGAGATGGTATTAGATGCACGTTTAATTTCAGAAGAATTTGATAATGAATATTTTGATTCAATTCTTGTTGATGCACCTTGTTCTGGAATTGGATTATTACGTCGTAAACCAGAAATTAAATATGAAAAAACATTAGCTGATTCAAATAATTTACAAAAAATTCAATTAGCTATTTTAGACAAAGTGGCACCAACTTTGAAAAAAGGTGGTCGCTTAACTTATAGTACATGTACTATTTTAGATATTGAAAATAAGGATGTTGTTAACCAGTTTGTTGAAACTCATCCTGAATTTAAAGTGATTGAAACGCCAACTGCTTTGGCATTAAAAGAAAATAGAGACGATAAAGAATTAACTATTTATCCGGATGATTATCATTCAGATGGATTTTTCATTACATGTTTAGAAAAACAACTTTAGACTCGAGGTGTAAGAATGAAAGTTGCCTATCAAACAGATGTAGGTAGTGTCAGAGAAAATAATGAAGATTACGTCGGTGTCTTTCACAATAAAAGTGGTATTTCTTTTGTGATGGTTGCAGATGGTATCGGTGGTCATTTGGGCGGAGATGTTGCTTCAGAAATGGCCGTTTCACACATGGGATTTCGATTTGAAGGAACTAATTTTAGCCAGCCCAGTGATGCAATTAAATGGATAACCAAAGAAGTAGAGATGGAAAATAAACAAATTATTGAAAAGTCTAATCAATATGAAGATCTTTCAGGTATGGGCACAACAATGGTATGTGCCATATTCTTTGAAGAAAAATATATTGTTGCCAATATTGGTGATAGCCGAGGATACTTATTACGTGACAAAGAACTTTATCAATTAACTGAAGATCATTCAGTAGTGAATGAATTAATTAAGCGTGGCGAACTAACCGTAGAAGATGCTAAAAATTATCCGCAAAAGAATATGATTACAAGAAGTTTAGGTATCTCGTCAGATGCTGATGCTGATATTGCGGTTAATGATTCTGAGTCGGGTGATTTATTATTATTATGCACAGATGGCTTAACTAATATGGTCTCTGATGATGAAATCAAGACGGTCTTAAAAAATACTACAACTGTTGAAGAAAAAGGCTCGGAATTAATTAGATTGGCCAATAAGGCAGGCGGATTAGATAACATTACCGCACTCCTGGTTAGCAATGATCGGGGGATAGTGTAATGAAACCTGATACAATTTTTAATGAACGTTATAAAATAATAAATTCATTAGGCGAAGGTGGCATGGCAAATGTCTATCTTGCGACTGATTTAATTTTGGATCGACCAGTAGCTGTTAAAGTATTGCGAGTCGATTTAAGGGATGATCAAGATACTGTTAGACGTTTTAAACGTGAGGCATTGGCAACAACTGAATTGGTTCATCCAAATATTGTGAATGTTTATGATGTCGGTGAAGTAGACGGACTGCAATTTATGGTCATGGAATATGTGCCGGGACATGATTTAAAAACATATATAGCAAAAAGGTTCCCAATTCCATATCAAGTTGTGATTGATATTATGACTCAAATTTTATCAGCTGTAGAAGTAGCACATGATCACAGTATTATTCATCGTGATTTAAAACCACAAAATATTTTAATAGATGCAGATGGTAATGCTAAAATTACAGATTTTGGTATTGCTGTGGCATTGGCTGATCATTCGTTAACACAAACTAATACTTTATTGGGTTCTGTTCATTATCTTTCGCCAGAACAGGCTAGAGGTAGCATGGCAACAAAACAATCTGATATCTATTCGCTTGGTATTATTTTGTATGAAATGTTAACTGGGCGAGTTCCTTTTGAAGGTGAAACAGCTGTTTCAATTGCCCTAAAACATTTTCAAAGTGATGTGCCATCTGTTCGGGAATTTGATCCTAATATTCCGCAGTCTCTTGAAAATGTTGTTTTACAAGCAACAAGTAAAGTACCGCGAGATAGGTTCCAATCTGCTGGAGAAATGTCAATTGCTTTGCGAGAATCTTTGGCTAAAAAAAATGTGGCAAAGTGGCAGCCTGAAGAGGTTATCAGTGGTGAAACTAAAGTATTGCCGGTATTTGATAAGCAGACTGTAGAAACACTTAGTCCGAATCAGGAACCAGATGTAAAAAAAGATACGAAAAAGAAAATGAGTCGTCGTAAAAAATGGACTATCGGCGCAATCATTTTTGCTTTTGTCGCTCTTATTCTGGGTGGTGCGATTCTTGCAATGAGTTCACCAAAAGAAGTTAAGGTCCCTGATTTAAGCGGAATGACAGTTAGTGAAGCAAAATCAAATTTAGCAGACAAAAATTTGAAACTTGGTAAAATTACTCGAACAAATAGTGAAACCGTTGATAGTGGTAATATCATTAATTCAACACCTAAGAAGAATGAAATAATTCGAGAAAAAAATCAGGTTGATGTAATGGTATCAAAGGGAAAAGCTAAGATAACAATCGAGAATTACGTTGGTAGTAATTATGAGGATGTTAAAACAACGTTAGAAAATGATGGCTTTAAAGTTGAAAAAGAAACGGAAGAGTCAGAATCTGTGACTGAAAATGAAATTATGGCGCAAGATGTCACAGCGGGTGATAAGGTAGTTCCGAGTGATACAGTGATTACATTGACAGTTAGTTCAGGTCCTAAAGTGTATACACTTAGAGATTTAACAGGATATACAAGAAAAAGTGTTCAGGATTATACAAGCGAATTAGGTGGTAATCTGACAATTAGCGAGGCCTACTCAGATTCAGTTGACAAAGGTCAAGTTATTAAACAATCACCAGCAGAAGGAAGCTCTTTTTCTAAAGGTGATCGATTATCAGTTGTTATTTCTAAAGGAAAAAAAGTCACAACTGATGAATTTACCAGGACTATATCTGTTCCATTCAAATCAATTGTGTCAGAAAGTTCAAGTTCAGTTGATGAAGAAAAAGATACGGATGAGGACAAAGACTCGTCGTCAGATGATAGTTCCAGCTCTAGTTCAAGTTCTTCAGAATCAAAAGCAGATGAAAATGCTATTGAAATTTATATTGAAGACAAAACACATAACATTGATGATATTTATGAACGGAAAACAATTACAAAAGATACTGATTTTAAATTATCATTTGTTTTAGATTCTGGAAAAGCAGGAAAATATAAAATTTTGCGTGATGGTGAAGTAATTGCGGAAAATGATAATGTAACTAAAAATTAAATAAAAGATGTGGTAAAATTAGATTAGAGGGTAAACTTCTAATCTATTTTTTAATTAATCATATAAAACGGTTACATGAGTCCAGTTAAAGGAGGTTAATTTATTGGTAACAGGTCAGATTAGACAATCATTAAGTGGCTTTTACGACGTTGATGTCGAAGGCGAAACTTATCGAACAAGGGCTCGAGGTAATTTTAGAAATTCTAACCAGGCACCACTAGTTGGCGATTGGGTTGACTTCAAAGCTGAAAATAAAAAAGAAGGCTATATTCTTAATATTCATGATCGAGAAAACAGCTTAATTCGACCACCAGTAGCTAATATTGATGAAGCAATTGTTGTAACGTCATGTGTTGAACCAGCATTTTCAAGCAATCTATTAGATAGACAATTAATTATGCTAGAATCGCATCATGTTAAGCCAGTCTTATACTTTTCAAAGGGCGATTTAATTCCTGAAGAGAAAGTAGTTGAAATAAGCAGTATTATTGAAGCTTATAGTCAAATCTATCCAACATTTTTTCCATTTGGTAAAAATGAAGATGTTGTGGTTAAAGAATTACAAGATACCTTTCCGGGTAAAATTGCAGTCGTAATGGGTCAGACTGGTGCAGGAAAATCAACATTACTAAATAAAATTATGCCAGAGTTGGAGTTGCAGACGGCTGAGATATCAAAAGCCTTACATCGTGGTAAACATACTACTCGTAAGGTAACATTAATGCCTATTGCAGGTGGGCTAATTGCTGATACACCTGGATTTTCTTCTTTTGATTTATTTGATATGTCAAAAGAAGAGTTACCAAAGTTATTTCCAGAATTAAATGAACTATCTGTTGGCTGTAAATTTAGAGGTTGTTTGCATATTAAGGAGCCTAAATGTGCAGTTAAAGCAGCACTTGAACAAGGTAATTTATTACAGAGTCGGTACAAAAATTATTTACAATTTAATCAATTAATTGTTGATCAAAAACCAAACTATAAGAAATGAGATGACCAAAATGAAATTATCACCTTCTATTTTAAGCGCTAATTTTGCAAACTTGGAAAAGGATATTAAAGTTGTTGATCAAGCTGGTGCAGAATATTTACATATTGATATTATGGATGGCCATTTTGTGCCTAATTTAACTTTTGGTGCAAACGTCGTTGAAGCAATTAGACCATTAACAAAAATGGTTTTGGATTGTCATTTGATGGTAGAAAATCCAGAATCTTATATTGAAGAATTTGCTGCGGCAGGTGCTGATATTATTGGGGTTCATGTTGAATCAACTCCCCATATTTTTGGTGTTATTCAACATATTAAAAAATTAGGTGTGAAAGCTGAAGTGGTTATTAACCCAGGAACATCCCTAGAGACAATTAAACAAATTTTGCCACTTGTTGATCAAGTATTAGTGATGACTGTTAACCCTGGATTTGGGGGACAATCATTTATTCCAGAAATGAAACGTAAAATTGACCAATTAGACCGTATCAAACAAGTTCAAAATTATGATTTTGATATTGAAGTTGATGGTGGTGTTAATGATCAAACGATTAAGGAATGTCTTGATAGTGGTGCAACAGTCGCAGTAGCTGGTTCATACATCTACAATAGTGATAATCCAACTGAACAAATTAATAAGTTAAGAGAAGCAACCAAATGAAACTCAATATCTTAGTCGGTGGACCTAAGGAACAGTGGCCTAAGGAATTAGTGGATGGTAACGTTCGTGGACCGTGGATTGGTGTTGACAGAGGTGCATTGCGATTAATAAAACTAGGTATTACACCTGAGCTATCGATTGGTGATTTCGATTCAATGACTGAAAGTGAATTTAATTTAGTATCTAATCATAGTAAAAAAATTAAAATAGCTAATCCTGAAAAAGATGATACAGATACTGAATTTGCTTTGAGAGAAGCCATATCTGAATTTGAGTTTGATTCAGTGACGATTTATGGCGCTACAGGTGGTCGAATTGATCATTTATTGGCTAATTTGTTTTTTATTTTTAGAGAGCCATTTAATACAATGTTTGAAAAAATTTGTTTAGTTGATAAACAAAATTCAATTCGATTCTTTAAATCTGGTAAGTATCAGTTAATAAAAGAAGATGATAAAAAATATCTTGCATTTATTCCACTGTCACCAGTTAAAAAATTGAGTTTAATAGATGAGAAGTATACATTGAATCAAATTAATTTTGTGAACCCGATTTCATTAGCAAGTAATGAATTTATGGGGGATACAGGTGAGTTTAGTTTTGAATCTGGTATTATTATTGTGATTCAAAGTCGTGATGACGAAAAATAGAGCAAAAAAAAAGACTTAGCATAAATGCTGAGTCTTTTTAAATTGAATTAAACACGGGTAACTTTACCTGACTTTAAAGCGCGAGCAGATACATAAACTCTTTTAGGTTTACCATCAACTAAGATGCGAACTTTTTGTAAATTAGGTTTCCAGCTACGGTTTGTTTGGTTCAATGCATGAGAACGTTTCTTACCGAAAGTAGTCTTACGTCCTGTAATAAAATCTTTTGCCATATTCATATCCTCCTCTGCAATTCACTTAAAAAGCAAAGCTATGCTTACTTACCTAAACAAAAATATCATATTTAGCCATATAATGCAATACTTTTCTTTCAAGTAAATTTGCTTGACAGCTTGAAATTCCCGAAGGTAGGGGAATAGAATTTTCTTAGATGCTATTTTTCTTTTATTCTACCATATCCTATGATAAAATACTCTTATTGATTGTGTGAAAATATAAGGAGGCTATTCTTATGGCTGTTAAGATCAAAACGCAATTCGGTACGATTGATATTGATAATGAAGTTATTGCGACAGTTGTCGGCGGTGCCGCAACTGAAATTTTTGGGATTGTCGGAATGGCAAGTAAAAACCAAATTCGTGACAATGTGAATGAAATTTTAAGAAGAGATAATTATTCTAGAGGTGTTGTTGTTCGCCAGGAAGATAATGGTGTTGCTATTGATGTCTACATTATTGTTGGCTATGGCACAAAAATATCTGAAGTTTGTCGTAATGTTCAAGAAAAAGTGAAGTATAATTTAGAAACAATGCTAGGTGTATCTGCTAATTCAGTTAACGTGTTAGTACAAGGCGTTCGCGTACTAGGCGATTAGTAACTAGCTATTTTAGTAGTGACCAAGGAGGAAAAAGAAGTGACTGTTACGAAAATTACGGACCAAGAATTTAGAAAAATGGTCCAAATTAGCTCACAACGATTGGCTAAAAATGCCGAATTTATTAATTCATTGAATGTATTTCCAGTGCCAGATGGTGATACAGGTACAAATATGAACCTTTCGTTCGCAAGTGGGGCAAAGTATGTTCAAGATTCACCTTCTGAACATGTTGGTGAACTATCTTCGATTTTAGCTAAAGGTTTACTGATGGGTGCTCGAGGCAACTCAGGCGTTATTTTATCACAAATTTTTAGAGGCTTTTATAAACGGATCCAAGCTAAAGAGGTTTTAACTGCTACTGATTTGTCAGATGCTTTGACAGGTGGCGTAGAAGTCGCGTATAAAGCCGTTATGAAACCAACTGAAGGAACTATTTTAACAGTTGCAAGAGAAGCCGCTAAGGCTGCAAATAAAGCTGCCTCTGAGAGCGATGATGTTATCGTCGTTATGGAAGCAACTTATGTAGCTGCTAAAAAAGCATTAGCAACAACACCGGATTTATTACCTGTTTTAAAAGAGGTTGGTGTTGTTGATTCAGGTGGTCAAGGATTAACATTTGTTTATGAAGGTTTCTTTGATGCCTTAACTGGTAAGGAAACAATTAGTGAAGAATACAAACCAAATGAAAAAGAAATGGATGAAATGGTTAATGCCAGTCACCATCAGAGTGTTCAAAGTAAATTAAGTACTGAAGATATTAAATTTGGTTATTGTACAGAAATCATGCTTAAATTGGGTGCTGGTCGTTTAGTTGATCGTAAATTTGATTATGATGAATTTAGAAATCATTTAAGT
This sequence comes from Dellaglioa sp. CoH-57-MRSF-17, assembly GCF_056782015.1. The sequence continues at coordinate 148,863 of NZ_JBXAXY010000002.1, forward strand.
GAAATTGGTGATTCTCTTCTTGTTGTGGCCGATGATGAAGTTGTTAAAGTTCACGTACATACAGAAAATCCTGGTGAAGTGATGACTTATGGTCAACATTATGGTTCATTAATCAAAGTTAAGGTTGATAATATGCGTCAACAACATGAGACAATTTTGGAAAATGATGAAGAAGAGACTGAAGAAACAAGTGAAACTGCAGTACCTAGCGAAATTGCAGTTATTTCAATTTCATCTGGTTCTGGTGTTGCGACACTTTTCAAAAGTTTAGGCGTTTCTTATATTTTAAGTGGTGGTCAAACAATGAATCCAAGTACGGAAGATATTGTTAAGGCAATTGAAGCAACTAAAGCTAAAAATGTGATTATTTTACCTAATAATAAAAATATTTTCTTAGCTGCTGAACAAGCTGTTGAAGTTTCAACAGTTCCAACAGTTGTTGTACCAAGTCGTACAATCGCTCAAGGAATGACAGCAATGCTTGGTTTTAATATTGATAGTACATTAGAAGAAAACAAAGATGCTATGATTGAAAACTTGGATACAGTAACTTCTGGTCAAGTAACAATTGCAGTTAGAGATACAACAATTGAAGGTATTGAGATTAAAAAAGATAATTATATGGGTATTATTGATGGTAGCATCAAAGTAACCGATAATGATCGTAAAAAAGTTGCAATTGAAATGACTAAAGAAATGTTGGATGAAGACAGCGAAATTATCACAATTATTGTGGGTGAAGACGGTTCTGAGGACGAAGCTAAAGAAATCGAAGAAGCCATTTATGAAATTGATGAAGATTTAGAAGTCGAAATTCACGAAGGAGACCAACCGGTCTATCCATACCTAATTTCAGTTGAATAAATAGTAAAAAGTAAAGGTGGGATGAGACTATGTTCTCTCCTGCTTTTTATATTCCGTAGAAAGTGAGGTATCATAATGTCATCATTGAATGATTCAGTTAGTGTTTTAACTGGTGTTGGGCCTAAAAAATTGACTGCACTTAATCAATTAGGAATTAATACAATCATAGATTTATTAACATTTTATCCGTATCGTTATGACGATTTAAAAGCAAAAAAATTATCTGAAATTACTGATCAAGAAAAAGTAACTCTAAAAGGAATTGTCTCTTCTGAACCAGTTTTAATTCGGTTTGGTCAGAAAAGAAATCTGTTAAACGTTAGATTACTAATTGATAGTGATAATATAACCGTTAGTTTTTTTAATCAGCCTTTTTTGCAAAAACAATTTGAGATTGGTAAAGAAGTAGCTGTGTATGGTAAATGGGATGATAAAAGAAAAAGTTTATCTGGGATGAAGTTATTGACGAAGCAAAATGATGATAGGTTATCAGCGATATATCGTTCTTCCAAAGATATTCATCAATCGGCAATTCGACAGTTAATTACACAAGCATTTGAGCAATATGCGAATCAAATTGATTCAATATTACCAAATGACCTGATTAAAAAGTATCGTTTAATTGATTGTAAGACGATGTTACATGATATTCACTTTCCACAGGATGAAAAAGATTTTCATGATGCCAAACGGACGGCTATTTTTGAAGAGTTCTTTTTATTTCAATTGAAATTACAGTATATTAAAAGAAATGATACTAAAAATGATGGTATTAAAATTAACTATCAAAATAATGAATTGAAAAAATTCATTCAGACGTTACCATTTGAATTAACGGCAGCTCAAAAAAGAGTCGTTAATGAAATTTGTTCAGACATGAAACAACCAATCCATATGAATCGATTACTTCAAGGTGATGTTGGATCAGGTAAAACAATTGTTGCAGCAATTGTGATGTACGCGGCTATTACGGCGGGCTATCAAGCCGTTTTAATGGCGCCAACAGAAATATTAGCTGAACAACATGCCAATAACATGGCTACCTTATTCGCAGATTTCCCAGTTAATGTTGCACTTTTAACTGGGTCAATGAAAGTTAAAGCTAGACGTGAACTATTAGCACATCTTGAATCAGGTGAGGTTAATTTAATTATTGGAACACATGCGATTATTCAACCTGATGTGTCATTCAGTCGCGTTGGATTAGTTATTACTGATGAGCAACACCGATTTGGTGTGAATCAACGTCGCATTTTAAGAGAGAAGGGGGCTGAACCGGACGTTTTAGCAATGACGGCCACGCCAATCCCTAGGACGCTAGCAATCACTGCTTATGGCGAAATGGATGTTTCTACGATTAATGAACTACCTGCAGGACGCCAACCTATTTCGACATCTTGGTTAAAGAGTTCTCAAGTAGGTAAAGGAATCGATCTCATTAAAGAACAGTTGATTCAAGGCTCACAAGCTTATATTATTACACCACTAATTGATGAATCTGAAACACTAGATTTAAAAAATGCATTAGCTTTATACGAAAATATGAAAGAAATATTTGAGCCAAAATATAAAGTTGGATTACTGCATGGCAAAATGAAGAATGATGAAAAGGATCAGATTATGGCCGATTTTAAGGCCAATAAATATCAAATATTGGTTTCAACAACGGTTATCGAAGTCGGCGTTGATGTACCTAATGCTACTGTGATGATGATTCATAATGCTGAACGGTTTGGGTTAGCGCAATTACATCAATTACGAGGTCGGGTTGGCCGTGGTAAGAAAGCATCTTATTGTATTTTAATTGCTGATCCTAAAAATGATTTTGGAAGACAGCGCATGCAAATTATGACAGAGACAACAGACGGTTTCGTCATTTCGCAAAAAGATTTAGAGTTGCGAGGTGCTGGCGATGTATTAGGCCGTAAGCAATCTGGAATACCTGATTTTAAAATCGGTGATCCCATAGGTGATATCAATGCATTACAAGTGGCCCAACAAGAAGCGCACGAAATAGTTTTTAGAGATGACTTTGAAAGTAATCCTGAATTTAAACCACTAAACGATTATTTAAAAAACCATCAAAATACAGATTTAAAATTCGATTAAATAAGTTAGGAGAATATAATTATGAAGTTAGCAGTTGATGCAATGGGCGGCGATTTTGCACCGCAATCAATCGTCGAGGGCGTTGAACGTGCTAGAGACGAAGATAGCACCATTCAATTTACGTTGTACGGAGATGAAAAAAGAATTCGTGAATTCTTAAAAGATGATAAAAATATCACAATTGTTCACACGGATGAGGAAATTGATGGGAATGATGAACCAGTTAAGGCAATTCGTTCAAAGAAAAAAGCATCAATGGTCTTAGCAGCTCAATCTGTTAAAGATGGTGAGAATGATGCCGTATTTTCATGCGGTAATACAGGGGCACTACTTGCTGCTGGTTTGTTTATAATTGGCCGTATTAAGGGTATTCCACGACCTGGTTTATTAGCAACATTGCCAGTTATTTCTAGTGATAATACTGTAAATTTATTAGATGCTGGAGCCAATGCGGATAGTAAACCTGAACACTTGCATCAATATGCTGTCTTAGGTAACTATTACGCTAAAAATGTTCGCCATATTAGTAATCCTAAAATTGGTTTATTAAATAATGGGACAGAACCACATAAAGGCAACAAAGTGACGCAAGAAGCGTACCAATTATTACAAAACGATACCGAATTAAATTTTGTGGGTAATATTGAATCTAATGATTTGCTTTCTGGTAAAGCTGATATTGTTGTTTCTGACGGATTTACAGGTAATGCTGTTTTAAAATCCGTTGAAGGGACAGCTTTAGGAATGTTTTCATTACTCAGAAGTGCCATTATGAGTGGTGGCTTGCGTGCTAAAATTGGTGCACTTTTACTGAAACCAAGTTTAAAACAATTGAAGAATAAAATGGATTCACCTAAGTATGGCGGTGCGGTTTTACTAGGTATTAAAGCACCAGTTGTAAAATCACATGGATCAAGTAAGGCTGAAGTTGTTTATTACACAATTAACCAAATCAATGATATGGTTAATACAGATGTAGTACCTAATATTGTTAACTATTTTGAAAAGGAAACTAGTGAAAATAAAATTAACTAGACATTTCTCTGAAAAATGGTTAAAATTACGTCATGATTCAAAAGGAGGCTATTGGAATGACAGAAGAAGAAATTTTTGGAAAAATTGTTAAAATTATAGACGAACATTTTGATTTGCCAGTAGAAAAAATTACGAATGACTTAGATTTTAAAAAGGATTTAGATGCAGATTCAATTGATGTTGTTGAGTTCGTTTTAGAACTTGAAGATACATTTGGTGCAGAAATTTCTGATGAAGATGCAGAAAGTTTAACAACTGTCGGAGACGTTGTCACTTTTATTAAAGCTAACCAAAAATAATAATTCAACACGTATATTAAATCGTTCATTAAAAGCGTTAGACAATGATATTTGTCAGCGCTTTTTTTGTATGGAGTACCTTTTAGTGATTAAAACAGGTATAATTGTAAGAGCAATAATGATAATAACGGAGGATAATAATGATTAAAGGTTTAAATGAAATGTTAGCAGAAGATTTTAATATTAAATTTGTGAATACGGATTTATTAGATGAAGCATTCACACAGGCATCATATGTAAATGAACATCCCAAAGAAAATTTAAAATTTTATGAACGAATTGAATTTTTAGGAGACGCTGTTTTACAATTAACAGTTTCAGAATATTTATATCAGCGGTATACAATGCTGCCACAAGGGAAATTAACGCGTCTAAGAGCTGCAATGGTATGTGAAGAGAGTTTCAGCGCATTTGCTAAAGAATGCCGATTTGATGAATTTATTCGTTTAGGTAAAGGTGAAGAAAAATCAAATGCACGTCAAAGACCTGCGTTATTATGTGATATTTTTGAATCTTTTGTAGGAGCGCTTTATCAAGATCAAGGTAAATTAGCTGTTGAAACATTTATCAGGAAAGTTATTTTTCCAAAATTAGACTTAGGCTGGTTTGACCATGTTATGGATTATAAAACGTCGCTACAAGAGTTTTTACAAAAAGATGGTGATGTTGTCATTACCTATGATGTTGTTGATGACCTTGGTCCAGAGCATGACAGACAATATGTTATGTCTGTCAGTGCTGATGGCAAAATCATTGGACAAGGGGCAGGACATTCTAAAAAAGTTGCAGAACAACAAGCAGCAAGTAATGCATTAGGATTACTCAGAAAGTAAAAATGTTCAGGGGGTTAGTGACGGATGAAATTAGAGTCTTTAGTCATTAATGGTTTTAAATCATTTGCAGACAAAACAACAATTGAATTTAAAGACGGGATGACTGGTATTGTCGGTCCTAACGGTAGCGGTAAAAGTAATATTATTGAAGCAATTCGCTGGGTACTTGGTGAACAATCAGCCAAAAATTTACGTGGAAATAAAATGCCTGACGTTATATTTGCTGGTTCAGGGAACAGATCAGCAGTTAATCGTGCTGAAGTTAGTATTATTTTTGATAATTCTGATTTTTATATTCAAGATAATCCTGAAAAAATAACCGTTACAAGACGATTATTTAGAGATGGTGTCAGCGAGTTTTTAATTAATCAAAAGCAGTGTCGTCTTAAAGATATAACCAATCTATTCATGGATACTGGTCTTGGAAAAGAGTCATTTTCAATCATTTCTCAGGGTAGAGTTGCTGAAATTTTTAATAGTAAGCCCGAAGACAGACGTTCGATTATTGAAGAAGTTGCTGGTGTTTTAAAATATAAACAAGAAAAAAATATTGCCACTCGCCAATTAGAAGAAACAAAAGGTCATCTTAACCGGGTTTCTGATATTATTTTTGAACTTAAAGGACAAGTTGAACCTTTACGTGAGCAAAGTAGTTTGGCAAAGGATTATTTATCTCAAAAAAAGCAATTTGATGAGTTAGAACTTAGTCGGTTGGTTAAAGAAATTAAAAGGCAATCGCAACTAAAAAGGGATGTCACACATTCGTTAGATAAGTTACTTGAAATGGATAGTGATTATAAGACTAAGGTCACTGTAAAAGAACATGAAATTGCAGGTTATCGCTCAGAACTAGAGAATATTGAAAAAATGATTGATCATACACAAAACAAACTATTAGATTTAACAATTAATAAAGAACGGTTGATGGGTCAAAGTAATATATCAACTCAAAAAAAAGATTTTGAAAAGCAAAAAATAACAGAATTAAAAAAAGAACAAGAATCGGTGAATGAACAAATTATTTTGAAACAAGAGTCATTAGCTAATTTAGATAAGCGGTCATTAGCTTTACAGAAAAATATTACTGATGAGAACATGTTTATTGAAGCGATTGATAAAACGTTAGAAACAGCGGATATTTCTGGACAAGATCGTTCAAAAGAATTAAGGCGCGTTGTTAATGATACTATTCAACAACGTACACGATTACAAAGTGAGAATGAGTTTTTACAAAAAACATTAAATTTTGATTCACAGGCTAAGGTTAATGATGACTTATTAGCTACTGAACAAGAGTATTTAACACAAGCAAAAAACGATTTTAAAACTAAAAAAACTGAATTTAATTTGATTGATAATAAATTAATTAATGAAGAAAAAGAATTAGCTAAATTAAAGATTGCCTTGAAAAAAAATAACGATTCTTACGAGGCACAGCAACGTAGATGGTTTGAAGCATCAAACGTTTTAGTACAGGCGAAAAATAAAAAGGATAATCTACTTTTGACGCAAAATAGTTATAACGGCTATTATCAAGGCGTTAAAGCAATTTTAAAAGAAAAAAATAAGTTTCCTGGTTTATATGGTTCAGTGGCAGAATTAATTACGGTCCCAAAGGAAATTAATCAAGCAATAGAGACAGCATTGGGTGCGCAATTACAACAGGTAGTTGTGCAAGAAGAGTCTGTTGCAAAGAATGCAATTAAATTTTTAACGGATAATAAATTTGGTCGGGCAACATTTTTGCCTATTTCAGCTATTAAGGGACGTTCTATCGGTGATGCACAACGTTTCGTCTTAAAGTATGAAGGAGTCATCGGTATTGCGTCAGAGTTAATTAAAGTTGAACCTCAATTTATTGAAATTAGTCAGTATTTGCTAGGGACAACAATTATCGTTGAAGATATGGATACGGCAATTAAAGTTAGTCGTGATTTGAATCATCGAGTTAAAGTTGTCACACGGACTGGAGAAGTAATAAATGCAGGTGGTGCAATAACTGGTGGTAAACAGCAACATACCAGTGGATTGTTAAATCAGAAGCAAACTATTCTACAATTAGATGAAAGTATCCAAAAAATGCAACAAGAATTAGAGGCTCGTGAAGTTCGTGGCAATGAAGCTAGAGTGACTGTTGAAAAGCAAAAAGAAATGATCGAGTCGCTTGAATTGATTGTTGTTGATTTAAAAAGTCAATATCAAACAACACAATCTAAATTAACAACTAGTCGGTTAATTTTAGAACAGCAAGAACTTAAAACGACTGAAAAATATGATGAATTTGAAAAAAATCAAACTGATAAAATTAATAACCAAATAAAATTTAAAGACAATGAACAAAAAATTATTGAATTAGCACGACAAATACAAGTAGCAAATAATGATATTTCTGATATTGACTTACAATTAAAAAATAGTAATCAATTTGAACAGCAGCAACAAGTTAAGAAACAAAACCATCGTGAAAGTTTATTAGTATTCCAAGAACAATTAAAACAGCAACACGCTAATGTTATGCTGCTGAATAACGATATTCAGGAATTAGTTGATAAAGCTACATTGATAAATCAACAACATCAAGACTTACTCAGAAATACCGAAAATAGTCAGGTGAAAGAAAAAGATATCCAAAAAGAATTACAAGAATTTCAAAGGCAAGCAGAAGAAGCCGATTTAAAGTTAGCTGATTTTAAAAAGAACAGAACTAATATTAATCAAACTTTAACTGAAGAAAATAGCCATTTATCTCGTTTATCTGAGTTGCAGAGAAATATTATTGCAGATAAAATCAAAGCTGAAAATCAACAACAACAACTTAATGAGTCGCTTGATGAGTTTCTAGCTAAGCTAGCTAGTGATTTTCAACAGACTTTTGAAGAGGCTGAAAAATTAGAAAGTCAGCAACCTCTTGAACAAATTTTGGCGCAACAAAAATTATTGAGAAAAGGGCTAAAAGAAATTGGTGAGGTTAATGTGGCCTCGATTGATGAATTTGAAAGAGTTAATGAACGTTACTCATTCTTATTAGACCAACAAAATGATTTATTAGAAGCCGATGAACAATTAAAGAAAACTATGATGGATATGGATACTGAAGTTGAAAAAAGATTTAAAGCTAGTTTTATTGATATCTCTAAGAAATTTGAGGAGATATTCCCTGTTATGTTTGGTGGTGGTAAAGCTAGATTAGAATTAACTGATCCAGAAAATCTTTTAACAACTGGAATTGATATTCTAGCGCAGCCGCCTGGTAAAAAAGTTCAAAGTTTGAGTTTACTTTCTGGCGGAGAACAAGCTTTGACCGCAATTACGCTACTATTTGCTATTTTAAGAGTAAAACCAGTTCCTTTTTGTATCTTGGATGAAGCAGAAGCTGCGCTTGACGATGCAAATGTAGCTCGATTTGCTAGTTATCTAAAATCATTTCATCAAGAAACGCAATTTATTGTGATAACGCATCGAAATGGAACAATGGTTGAAGCTAATATTTTGTATGGTGTTACAATGCAAGAGTCTGGTATCTCTAAAATGGTTTCGGTATCATTAGACAAAACGGTTTGATATACTAATAAAAGATTAGGAGGCGCTACAGATGGGAATATTTAGTAGAATTAAGCAAGCTTTTACAGGTGAAGAACCAGAATCATCTGAACAAGAAAAATATGATAAAGGCCTTGAAAAATCAAGAAAAACCTTTGGACAACGCTTAAACTCACTGTTTGCTAATTTTAGAACAGTCGATGAAGATTTTTTTGAAGAGTTAGAAGAAACTTTAATTGAAGCTGATGTTGGATTTGAAACGGCTATGAAAATTAGCCGTGAGTTACAAGAAGAAGTTAAATTAAGAAATGTAAGCAATCCAGATGCTGTTTCTGCAGCAATTATTGAAAAATTGGTAGATTTGTATGAATCAGAGGGTAAAGACGAAGATAATTCTATTGCGCAAGCTGAATCAGGTCCAACTGTTATTTTATTTGTTGGTGTTAATGGCGTTGGTAAAACAACAACTATTGGGAAACTAGCACACCGTTATCATGAAGAAGGCAAAAAAGTACTCTTAGCTGCTGGAGATACATTTAGAGCGGGTGCAATAGAACAACTTGCTGAATGGAGCCGTCGTGTTGATGTCGATATCGTTCGTGGACCAGAAAAAAGTGATCCAGCCTCTGTTATTTTTGACGCGGTAAAACGTGCCAAAGAAGAAGATTACGATATTTTACTAGTTGATACAGCTGGTCGTTTGCAGAATAAAGTTAACTTGATGAATGAATTAGATAAAATTAAACGAATCATTTCTCGAGAAATTCCAGATGCACCTCATGAAGTTTTACTTGTTTTGGATGCAACAATGGGTCAAAATGCTTTAATCCAAGCTAAACAATTTAAAGAAACAACTGATGTGAGTGGTATTGTATTAACTAAGCTAGATGGAACTGCTCGTGGTGGTATCGTGTTAGCCATTCGTAATGAAATGCATTTACCAGTAAAACTTGCTGGATTAGGTGAGCAAATGGATGACTTACGTGATTTTAATGCAGAAGATTTCATTTATGGTTTGTTTAAAGGACTTATTCAAGAACAACCTGAATCAACAGAAGAATAATCTTAGAAGTCAGATTAAACTAATCGGACTTCTTTTTGCTATTGACGTTTAGGGCTAAAATCGGTACCCTTCTAAGTAGGACTGAATGAAACAAAAACGAAGGAGTTTTTTTAGTGGCGATTGATAAAACAAATCGAGTAAATGCATTGTTTGAATTTTATGAGTCATTATTAACTAAAAAACAGGCTGAATATATGGCCATGTACTATGGTGATGATTTTTCACTTGGTGAGATTGCGGACAATTTTGATGTTAGTCGGCAAGCCGTTTATGATAATATCAAACGAACAGAAAAAATTTTAGAAGATTATGAAGATAAGTTGAATTTGTATCATAATTTTATTCAACGTAATGAAAAATTAGACCAAATTAAGCAATACACAGATAGTACTTATAAAGAGGATCAAAAATTAACCGATCTAATTAATCAATTAGAAGAATTAGACGAAGAGTAAGGGTAGGTAGTTAAAAATGGCATTTGAAGGATTAACAGAAAGATTACAAAATGCGATGACGAAACTCCGTCGCAAAGGTAAAATATCTGAAACTGATTTAAAAGAGGTTATGCGTGAAATTCGCTTAGCCTTACTTGAAGCCGATGTTAACTTTACAGTGGTTAAAGAGTTCGTTAAGGTTGTTCGTGAACGTGCAATTGGTGCGGAAGTACTTGAGAGTTTAACGTCATCACAACAAATCGTCAAAATTGTAAATGAAGAATTAACTAAAGTCATGGGTGAAACAGCTGTTCCATTGAACAAGTCATCTAAAATACCAACAATTATTATGATGGTTGGTTTACAAGGGGCTGGTAAAACAACCACAGCTGGTAAACTTGCTTTAACATTAAAAAAAGAAGAAAATGCGAGACCTTTAATGATAGCAGCCGATATTTATCGTCCAGCTGCTATCGACCAATTACAAGTTTTAGGTCGAGATTTGGAAATACCTGTTTTTGAATTGGGTACAAAAGTAAACCCTGTTGAAATTGTTCGACAAGGTTTAGCACAAGCTGCAGAAAATAAAAATGATTACATTATTATTGATACAGCTGGTCGTTTACAAATTGATGAAACGCTAATGGACGAATTAGCTCAAATTAAGGCCTTAGCGAACCCAAATGAAATTCTTTTGACTGTTGATTCAATGACTGGACAAAGTGCGGTAGATGTTGCTAAAGGCTTTAATGAACAATTAGATGTTACTGGTGTCGTCTTAACTAAATTAGATGGTGACACTCGTGGTGGTGCTGCGTTATCAATTCGTTCAGTGACGGGTAAACCAATTAAATTTATCGGACAAGGTGAAAAATTAACTGATTTGGACGTATTCTATCCAGATCGTATGGCATCAAGAATTTTAGGCATGGGTGATATGCTCACGCTGATTGAAAAAGCACAACAAGATTTTGATGAAAATGAATCAGCTAAAATGGCTGAAAAATTTCAAGAAAATACATTTGATTTTAATGATTTTTTAAGTCAAATGGATCAATTACAAAAAATGGGTCCTATGGAAGATATTATGAAGATGATTCCAGGGATGGCTAATAATCCAGCTATGAAGAATGTTAAAATGGATCCCAAGGATATTGACCATATGCGTGCGACAGTATACTCAATGACACCTAAAGAACGCGAAAATCCAGACATCTTGAACCCCAGTCGTCGACGACGTATTGCTGCTGGTGCAGGTCGTCCAATTGTTGAAGTTAACCGAATGATTAAGCAATTTGGCGAAATGAAGAAAATGATGAAGAAAATGAATAGCGGTAATTTTGAAGGTATGGAAGGGATGCTTGGCAAGGGCGTAACAGGTCGCTTAGCTAAGATGTCTATGAATTCTATGGTTCGTAAGAACAAGAAAAACAAGAAAAAACGTATGAAGAAAAATAAAAACTCTAGAAAATAATCATTAAATAACCAATACTGGTATGGCTTAAGGGACATTTTGATAATTTATTTTAACTGTCAAGAAAAAAACCTTTACAAGCTGATAAATAACTGGTATATTAATTATTGTTGAAGTAGATATCAGGAGGTGTATATTAATGTCAGTAAAAATTCGTTTAAAACGTATGGGTTCTAAAAAGAGACCGTTCTACCGTGTCGTTGTAGCTGATTCACGTTCACCACGTGATGGCCGTTTCATCGAAAACGTTGGTACTTACAACCCATTAACAGAACCACAAACAGTAACACTTGAAGAAGAAAGTATTTTAAACTGGTTGAACAATGGTGCACAACCATCAGATACTGTACGTAACATTCTTTCAAATGCAGGCATCATGAAGAAATTCCATGAAGCTAAATTCTCTAAAAAATAAGGACGATTAAATGACTGAAGCAGAAGTGACAAGTTTAATTTTAACAATTGTCAAACCGCTTGTTGAAAATCCTGATGATGTCCAAATAGGACAGAAACAAGATGATCATTATGTCTATTTTGAATTATCTGTGAATTCAGATGATATTGGCCGTATTATTGGGAAGCACGGACAAGTTGCGCAAGCTATTAGAACAATAATCTATGGTGTGCGTTTAACAAGTTCGAAACGAGTGCGTCTAAACATATTAGATTAAAATAGTAACTCTTGAATGAAGCAGCAATGTTTTGTTTGGGAGTTTTTATTTTACAATAAAAAGGAGTAAATATGGATTATTATCAAGTAGGAACAATCGTCAATACTCATGGAATCAAAGGAGAAGTTAGAGTTATGGCTACAACTGACTTCGTTTCTGAGCGTTTTAAAAAGGGAACCGTCTTGTATCTGTTTGATAAGAGCGGAAAACAAGTTATTTCGTTAACGGTTATGACCTATAGACATCATAAAAATTTTGAACTCGTGACGTTTGAAGGATTACAAGATATTAACCTGGTTGAGAAGTATAAAGGATTAGATCTTAAAGTCGCTGATAAAGGTCTTCGGGAATTAGAAGAAGGTAATTACTATTACCATCAAATTATCGGCTTAGATGTCCAAAATGAAAATGAAGAAAAAATTGGCTCTATTTATGAAATTTTAAGCCCAGGAGCTAATGACGTTTGGGTTGTTAAGCGTCAGGGACAGGGTGATTTATTGTTACCAGTTATTAAAGATGTTATAAAAACTGTCGATATTGATAACAATATTGTAACGGTTGAACTTTTAGAAGGATTGGACGACTAAATATGAAAATTGATGTTTTGAGTTTATTTCCAGAAATGTTTGATGGTCCCATGAAACAATCAATTGTTGGTAAGGCAATTGATAAGGACGTTCTTGATTTAAAAATTACTAATTTTAGAGATTTTACAACTGATAAACAAAATCATGTGGACGATTACCCATATGGTGGTGGTGCAGGTATGTTATTACAAGCACAGCCAGTTTTTGACACTTTAGAAGCTGTTCAAAAGGAATCTGACACAAAAGGTAAAGTTATCCTTTTAGATCCAGCAGGACGTAAATTTGACCAAAATGTGGCTGAAGAATTTGCGAAAGAAGAACATCTAACATTTATTTGTGGTCACTATGAAGGCTATGATGAACGTATCCGCGAACTTGTAACTGATGAGGTTTCACTTGGTGATTACATTTTAACGGGTGGGGAACTAGGAGCCATGGTCATGATTGATGCGACTGTTCGATTGTTACCTGAAGTTTTAGGCAATAAAGAATCTGCTCCCGGAGATTCATTTTCAAACGGCTTGTTAGAATATCCGCAATATACACGGCCAGCTGATTTTAGAGGGATGAAAGTTCCTGAAGTTCTAACAAATGGGAATCATAAATTAATCGATGAATGGCGTCAAAAAGAATCATTGAGACGAACATTTGAGAGAAGACCAGATTTGTTGAAAGATATTCAATTATCTAAACAACAAGTTGAATGGTTAGCTGACATAAAATCTGGAAAGTAAAGGAAATAACCTTTACGCCTATAAAGTAATATGATACAATTTTAAAAGTGGTTAAAAGCCACATAAAATTACGATATTCCGCTGGCATAGTGAATGTGAATGAATTTCTGTTGAAAAGGAGATCCAAATTATGAGTCCAATGATCGCAAAACTTACAGAAGCACAATTACGTACAGATATTCCTGAGTTCCGCCCAGGTGATACTGTTCGAGTTCACGCCCGTGTTGTTGAAGGCACACGTGAACGTATCCAACTTTTCGAAGGTGTCGTTTTAAAACGCCGTGGTAAAGGTATTAGTTCAAGTTACACTGTTCGTAAAATTAGTAACGGTGTCGGTGTTGAACGTACTTTCCCATTGCATTCACCTCGTGTTGCTAAAATTGAAGTTATCCGTCATGGTCGTGTTCGTCGTGCTAAATTGTACTACTTACGTGCCCTTAATGGTAAAGCTGCTCGTATTAAAGAAGCTCGCCGTTAGATTGACGTTGAAAAGCCTTGGTAATCAAGGCTTTTTTATTTGTCTAAAAATTTGGTAGACCTATATAATTGAACCTTGCTTCAAAAAGTCGCATTAAAGTCGCTAAAAGGGGCAGAAAAGGGGCAGAAATTATAAGTTTTCGATTTCTAATTAAAGTTTATAATTAATATTTTCAATAACATATAGATATATTTTTATCAATTTTTTAATTCTTTTTGTGCATTACGGAAAAAAGTATTAATTTAAGAGGCTGGCTTTTTTAAGTTTTTAAAGTATTAACTTAGATTAATATTATAGTTAAATTATTTGAAGTAACATTAAAATTATGATAGCGTTAGATTGTTGTTAATGAAAAAGTATTAAAGTAATAGCTATTTTAATGAAGTTTTGTTCAGTATTATTAGTACCTAATCATATTTATGCTCAGGATACATTTATGAGCCGTGATATAACTAAAGCATATAATATAGGAGTCAAAGAGGGTAAAATTAAGCAATAGGATATGAACTATCAAGAGTTTTATGATTTGTGTAGTTCATCTATTTGGCCTGTATATGAAAATCAAGTTAAGCCGGGTGCTAAAACTACTCTTACTGAAATGATTGCATAAGATGACAAAGCAAAGCATGCGAGCAAGAAAGATTTTTTTCAGCAATATACAAAAAGGGTGCTCATGTTGAGGCATATAGAAAAAAGAAACATTATGGATTGCTTGGCAATTTTAGTAGTCCGTTCAAGCCAAATGATATTCATAAAATAACATCATAATAATCTGAGAGAGGGGTTTTAAAATGAAAGTAATTAAAGAAGCAAGCGGATGGATACTTCGGGGACTACTTCTTTTTAGTGGATTATGTTATGGTGGTCTCATTTATCCAAGTATAGTAATACATGGAAAATTAGCGCCATTTTCATATTATTTTGGAGGCACATTATGGGACGATTTGGCAGTGGTCATGGGATTATTAACATTTTTATTGTTAATAATCCTAGCTATAATGCCTAATAGATATTTAAAACGTTTTTGGAAATATTTTTTTATTATTACAGTGAGTATATTAGTACTTTCACTCCCAGGTGGTGCATTTTTGTTATTAACTATAATTCCTTTGTGGGAACTGATTATTATATTGGTAATAGAATGGGGAATTACATTAGGGCTTTTGTTTATAATCAAAAGCGTAGATTAAATTGGGTCTGCGTCAAATAGTGATGGTGAGACAATAAACGTCTAATCTAATTAAGGGAAATCCAAAAGGATTTCCTTTTTTTAGTTATGAATTAATAAAATTCTTTCAAAAAGATGATGTCAGTTTCCGAAACCGTAACTGCTACGTTTAAGTGTTTTAATTTTTCGATTAAGTCCTTCTATAGGACCGTTTTAATAAGTTGAAGATAAAAATATTTTCAATATAATGTGGATTCTTTATGAAAGTGGTTATTACAGTATCCATTTCACTGTTATTTGGTTGATAGTTTTCTAATAACTGAGTTTTTAAAGATTTATATTCTCTATTTTTATGATCAATTATCTGATTTAAAGTATCTATACGAACACAATCTAAGGCTTTACCAGCCAGTTAAACTAAATGAAAACGATCAATAATTATTTAAGCATTTGGGAATAGTTGATGAATGATACTTTGATATTGAGCATTCAGGTCTACAACAACAGAGGTTACAAATTGTCTTTCTTTTAGAATATATGCATTAAAAAAATGTTCCTTAATAACACTGTTAAAACGATTAGGCAGTATCGCTACAAAATTATGTGTTTCAGCATCAATCGCACTTTGACATGAAGCCCAAATAAAGCGTTGGTTCCGTAATCGCAAATGAAATTCATAGCCATTTACGCTAGAAATTCTAGCATTAACTAAACGTGTTCCATTTTTGATCATAGTTAAATAGCCACAATCTGGGTCTCTTGGAGGTATGTATGTTAATGGTGCATCTATGATATTAACTTTTCTTTTACGTGATACTATTCTAACAAAATCATCGGAAACGTTAATTTTCTTAATATTTTCGTCTTCTGTTCCTAATAGTAATAGTGCGGAATTAATTGTGATCATCAGCATCCCTCGCTTTTGATTATGTTTTGCAACTTAATCATAGCAGGGGCCGGTGGCCTCTTTTTTTGTTTTCAGAATAAAAAACTGGTGTTGATGAATTTTATTTTACCAACACCAGAAAGTGTACACCCTCAAAGTTTATAATTAACATTTTGTTGTTGGGTTACTATTGGTTTATAATAAAAAATAGATAAGGGGGTTATTCAATGAATAAACTATGGGTGACGTTTTCGCAAAAATTGTTAAGAGTTGATTTACGTTTTAAAAAAACTTTTGTTTATCAAGCAATTGAAAAAACATTTGCAATTATCTTACCGTTTATTATTATTGGAAGTTTTAGTATGGCGCTTAGTTCTAGCGTTTTATCAGAACAAGGGTTCTTTAATCAAGTATATAATATTTCATCATGGTTACCTTATGAAAAAATCATAACAAATATATTCGAAATTATTAATACAGTTACAATGAGTTTTATCGCAGTAATGACAGCTTTTTTGAGCGCAAAATACATGACTCGGTCCTTTAAAAAAGATGAACAAATTGCAGGATTCACTGGGGCAGTCGGGATGCTTATTTTGAATTATAATTTATCAAGTTTAAACCCTGATAGTGATCAGGGGACATTCTTGATTCAAGAGTTAGGTGTTAAAGGGATTTTTATCTCACTGATTTTGGGGGTCTTTGTAGGATATATCTTTAAATGGTTTTCACCTAAAAATAAGCAAGAAAAAGTAGATCAATATACATTTATTTCTCGTGGTTTAGAGAGTCTGTTGCCGATAGTGATAATATTGGGGATTTTAATTGGACTAGTCATGTTAGTTTCATTGGTTAATCAAATCGGTGTGAATGGTCTCTTATATTCTATGTTTAGATTAACAGAAGTTAAATCAAGGCATTTAATTATAACTATTTTATTTTTATCCTTTTTCAATACTGTTTTATCTGGTATAGGAATTTCTGGTTCTTTAGGAATTGCACAAGGCGGCTTAGATGATACTTCGGTTGTCAGTAACTTAAGTTATGCGTTAAAGCATGGCACGTCTTTTGGTGTACCTTTTCCTATCTCTATACATACAATTTATGACAGTTTTGGTAGCTTTGGTGGAACAGGAATGACCTTATCTTTAATTATAGCAATATTGATAATGTCTAAAAATAAAAATAGTCGTAAAATAGCAAAAATATCAATTATTCCAAGCTTTGTGAATATTAATTTTCCATTGATGTTTGGGTTACCAATTATTTTAAATCCTATTTTAATGGTTCCGTTTATCTTATCACCCATCGTTTCAATGTTGATTGGGTACTTCTGTATTTACTTTAAGTGGATACCTCCAGCAGTTTACAGCTTACCTGAAACGACTCCAGCACCATTAATGGCATTTTTAGGAACTGATGGGTATTGGAGTACATTAGTTGTATCAGGAATTGTGCTTATTATTACAGTTTTAATTTATATGCCGTTTGTAAAATTAAATAATAAGGCAATGAATATTGATGGAGGTAAGCTAAATGAAAAATAAACGGAAAATAGTTAAATACGTGTTTATTTGGATAGCTATCTTAGCTTGTTTTTTAGCTGTTATCGTACCGGCAAATACATGGAACACTAAAAAGGTCAAAACAAGCCGAATTATTCATAATTCAAAGTTAAATCCAGTTATTTTAATACCAGGAAGCAGTGCAAATCAAGATCGATTTGATGAATTGATTGATGTTTTAAATACTTCAACAAATCGAACGCATAGTTTGTTAAAGATAACGGTTCAGAAAACTGGAAAACTTAAAATTACTGGTAAAATAGCTAAACGAGATATGCAACCTTTCATAGTTGTTGGTTTTGAAGATAATTCGAATGGCTATAATAGTATAAAAAAACAAGCTAAATGGTTTGATATAGCGTTTACGTATCTTGCTGATAAATATAAATTTAATCAATTTAATGGTATCGGGCACTCTAACGGAGGTCTTATTTATACGACATTTTTAGAAGAATATTTTGATGATAAAGCGGCCTCAATTAATACGTTAATGACGATAGGTTCACCATATAATGGTGAAGAAACTAATCAGAGTACAAGAACACAGATGTTAGCGGATTTTGTAAAGAATCGAAAAAAAATTCCAACTAACTTAGTGTTGTACTCGATTGCTGGAACAGATAATTACAATAATGATGGAATTGTTCCATATCAAAGTGTTAATGCCGGAAAATATATTTATCAAAATCAAGCGAAATCCTATACAGAAATAACTGTCACAGGAAATGAATCGGAACATTCTGATTTACCACAAAATAAGCAAATTGTTGCTTTAATTGAACAGTATATTATTGCTTCCCAAAATTCTAAAAATAGTGGACCAGATGATAAGAAAATTTAGAGTAGTGCTTGATTATTATTGTGATGAACTATGTATAGTTGCACATTGTAAAAATAGTCTTAATGATCTTAAATATGTACAGTATATCAATTAAACAGACAATGTCGATGGCGAGTGTTGTATTTAATTATTGAAAGTAGTATAAAATATAGGCCTTTGTTAACTATTGCTGATCAATGATATTAAAAAAGTTCTAATCGCTAAGTGATTAGAACTTTTTTGTATGAATTTTAAGAGTATAAAGTGGTTTAGTTCAAAATTTATAAACATTTTGAAAGCTAATGCGCTATATAAAATGTATCTATGACAACAAATAAGTTGGGAAAAAATATTTAACTAGTTTGGGCGGGGTTTCATAATGATATGTCTAAAAAAACTGGCCAATTCCATAATGAATTAACATGGTTATTAAACCAATGATAATATTTCGTATAATGGCAACTTTAATTTTACCATCACCTAATTTGGAGCTAATAAAGGCAGTTAAAGCTACAGCTACTGAAACCGCAATAATTGTACCTATCATTTTCCAATTGTTTGGTAATATAATAATGGCAAGTAGTGGGAAAATACCACCTAAAGCTGCAGAGATTAGTGAGGAAAAAGCGGCATCCCAAGGGTTCATATAGTGTCCTAATTCGAGACCGTATTTAACATTAATAATCGTTTCTAGTGGCTTTTTTTGCATTAATTCTGTAGCAATTTCAAAAGAGGTTTCTTCAGAAACGCCCTTAGCCGTATAAAAATTTTGAACATCATGAATTTGATCAGTACGACTCGTAATCATACGCTGTTTTTCGACGGCAACAGCTGCTTTTTCGGTGTCACTTTGTGAACTGACAGAGGCATATTCGCCAGCTGCCATAGAAAATGCGCAAGCTATTAGATCAGTTAACCCAGCGATGAAAATAATGAAATTATCTGTTGTAGCTGCTGCAACACTGAACAGGACACCTACAACAGTTAAAATACCATCATTAGATCCTAGTATACCTGCACGAAGTGAATTAAGTTTTTCATCCATTGTTTTGTATTTTTTTTGTTTAATTTTGGTTTCAGATGTCATGAAATTAAGTGTCCTTTCCTAATGAGCAAATAAAGTACCAATAAAGTAAGTGACTAGCATTGTTAAAATACCAGAAATAATATTACGAATAACTGATTTTGTCCGATTTGAGTTACCCAAAGTTGCAGCACTAAATCCTGTGATAGCTAGTGCAATAATGACAGAAATAGATGTGGCAATGACCTTAAATTCAGCAGGGAATAAAGTAATTGCAAGTAGGGGCAGCAATGATCCAATCGGAAAAGAAATCATTGATGCAATCGCAGCCGCATAAGGATCCGTATAGACGTTAGGATCAAAGCCATATTTTTCACGTACAATAGTATCTAATGGGTTAGCCGACATCATTTCATCTGTAGCTTTTAATGCTAAGGATGAAGAAATACCTGTTTTAAAATATTTTTGATAAACATAATTATATTCCTTATCATAATTATGTTTTAGATTGTACTTGGAATTGGCAGTAGCAACTTCTTGCGAATCTTTTTGGGTACTTACAGAAACATATTCTCCCATAGCCATTGAGACAGTACCGGCAAGCATACCAGCAATACCTGAAATGAAAATAGAAAAATTATTGTTCGTAGCGCCAGCGACACCAATGACAATCCCAGCAACGGAAAGAATACCATCATTAGCTCCCATAACACTAGCTCTTAAAACATTTATTTTCTGAGATAAAGATAATTTTTTAGACATAACTCTCTCTCCTTTGTTATAATGATTCTAAATATATAATCATTATAAATCAATTCAATAGATAAAGTCCACATATTTTATGAAATATGAGATAATGAACAGAGTGAATTAAGAAAATGGGGGTCGTTAAATTGATCGATAAAAATCTTGACCAGGCTTTAGAAATTTTAAAAGAACGTGGCGTACGTATAACACCACAGCGTAAAATAATTCTTGAATATTTAGTAACGCAACATAACTACCCATCTGTTGAACAAATTTTTAACGGAATTAAAGATGGAAGCGTAGGGTTAGGCATAGCTACCGTTTATAATACGTTACAAATATTAGTTGCTCAAAAATTAGTGATAGAATTGTCTAATGGCGATGATGGTAAAATGCGCTACGATTATTTTGGTATTCCACATTATCATGCTATCTGTCTTAACTGTGGCAAAATAACAGATATATTTACAGAATTAACTTTTCATGAGGCAGAGCAAGAGGCGGAAAATAAAAGTGGTTATATAATTGAAAGTACACATGTCGAGACGTTTGGATATTGTCCAGAATGTCAAATAAAACTGGGTTTAACAGAAAATAAATAATATATATCAGTAGATAAAATAAGCTTTAAAAATATGGTTGGTAGTACCAATTTGTAGATAGTACCCATTTTACATAAAGGTTACAGCTGTACAAAATCAGATGTCACACCTTTAGTATAAATAATTAAAGAGTTATATTATTAAGTTTTTGCGTTATACAAACTAATATTTCCACAAAAAAAGCAGAACTTATAGTTCTGCTTTTTTTGTGGAAATATTTAAGTAAATGACCAAGGCACAAATTTCACACAGTAAGATTAAAATTGTCATTGGAACATAAGAATGATCCCCCATAATCCCAACGAATGGAGAAAGAATACTTCCAACTAGATTCATACCAACACCAAGTATGGCAGAAGCACTTCCTGCGTGTTGCCCTTGTTTCTGCATAGCTAATGAGAAGGCCGTTGTATTTACGATACCAACCATTGAAACAATTAAAAATAAACTGATGAGCACTAGTAATAACGAGTTACTAATAAATAATGAGGTCGTTAATAGTAGACTACCAAGTAAGGCAAGGTAAACACCTAATTTTAGACCAGTCTGTTCAGAAAAAGTATCTGAAATTCGTGAACTTAATTGAGACATTATAACGATACCTAAACCATTAATTGCATAGACTAAACTGAACATATTAGAGGATAGACCAAAAAGATTTTGTAAAACAAATGATGATCCAGAAATATAACAGAACATTGCACCTGAGATAAAGCCTTGAATTAGAGCATAACTCAAGAAAAATTTATCAAAAATTAAACTTTTAAGAATTTTTTTCGTTGAATCACCAGTATTTGATTGCGACTTCTCTGGCACAATCTGGTTAGTTTCTGGTAACGTCACTAATACAAGAAGAAATAAAAGAAAACCAATTACAGTTAAGATAACAAAGATACCGCGCCAAGATGTGAATTTTAGAATAAAACTGCCAAGTATGGGCGAAATAATCGGGAAAATTCCATTAACAGCCATTAAGAGCGAGAAAAAACTGGTTAATTTTTTTCCGGTGTATAGGTCTCTAGCAATTGCTCGAGAGATTACAAGACCAGCAGATCCCGCTAAACCTTGCAATAACCGGATAATAACCAAAATTGTTATATTCTGACTTGTTGCTGCGATGATAGAGGTAACAGCGAACAAGATGAGTCCCAAAAGTAATGGCTTTCTACGGCCAATTTTATCACTGTAGGGTCCAACTATTAATTGGCCAAGCGCCAATCCAAGTAAACAAGTCGTAATCGTCAACTGGGTAAGCGATGCAGTTGTATGTAAGTGTTGTTGAATAACTGGTAATGCTGGTAAATACATGTCCAATGATAATGGACCAAAAGCACTTAATGTTCCTAATAAGAAGGTTAAAAATAATTCATGTTTTTTAGGATTTTTAAAATAAGAAAAAACCAACAAATTCACGTCCTTTTAAATGATTAATAAATATACCATAGAATAAATATTAATAAGTTACAATAGTATTGTTAAAATTTTGGTCTATCAATATAAGTTGCTTAGGTTTATGCGTTAATCGATTTAACAATTCAGGTACTTCTAATGAAGATAAATGTGAATTGATTGGGAGACTATCTTTATTATTTTCCAATAAATCGGTCAGTGAATAGCTATTTTGGGTAGACAAATTAAAATCGCCTAACTTATTTTCTATATTTACCAAGATATATTTCTCAGGATGCCTTTTAATTCCTACAGAAGTAGCATCATTTAATGAAATCACTTCTGAATCAGGATAAAAATACGTCAATAATTGGGAGGTTGGCTTATCTAGTACGATTATTTTTTCTAACTTGTTAGCTACTGTCGCTAACTTATGAATTAAATAAAGATTTTCGTTGGCAACGTTAATAGCAGTTAATTCTTCGACTTTTAAAAGTTTAATGAGATGATCTAGAATCGTAATTTCAGTGTAGTAATTAGTATCTGTTGTGTCGACAGTATTTAAAATTAGAACATCTAAAGGTAGTCGGTTTAAGTCGTGAATCCATTTCTTCGTTCTCTTTTTATGAGGTCCAGCTAAGCGAGTATCACCAGCTAAGAAGGAGTACTTCTGCTTTTCATCTTCTACTAAAAAAGCTAATGAACCCGTGTGTACTGAATCTGATAAAAAACCAATCACTGTAAAATCTCCAATAGTTAGTGCGGTGTTAATCGGAATAATTTTGTAATTTAAGTGTGTTTCACTAATTTTACCTAGTAAGACAAATTGTTGTTTTAATTCAAATGCCTCTTTGGATAAATAGATAGGTAATTTTTGCATCATAGAAGATTCAAGAATTTTTTCATGGATATCTATTGAGAAGTATGAAAGAAAAAGAGCGTCTGCTTGTTCATTTAGTTGTGAATTAACGTTAAATTGAAAGATTGAATGTGAACTTTTAAATTGTGAACTACTATCAAATAAGTTGTTTACTATACTAATTTTGGTCATTATATTCCTCTCTTTCTAATTAGAACTATCATACCATGATGAACCTGAGTCGTCATGCTTGTCTAAAATAATCAGTGGTGTACAATGTAATTATTAAATAAGAAAGCTGGTAATTTCATGTATTTAAAAATAAGTGAAGACGCAAAAAGCAAGATTATGAAACTTATGGGTAATGATTCAGAAATCTTGCTTGATTTTGACGATGGTGTTGGTGCTTTATCAAATGAAGGAACATGTACGTTAGATTCAAGCTTTAGAATGTTAGTAATTGATGACCAGAACGATAGCAAGGCATATGATGGAACAATTGATTCAGATTTAGGTCCCATTAGAGTAAAAGGGTACAGCAAAACTTATATGGATGAGAACATGCAACTTGTCGTTAATGAACGATTCAACAGTTTAGCATTACATGGAGATAATTCAGGACTATTAACAGGTAATGTTAGCTTAGAAAGTCTTGTTAAAAACTAATAAAAAATCGTAAACAATAAAAATTGTTTACGATTTTTTTTAGTTTATTTTTTAATTTTTCTCTCATAACGTGTGTAGTAAAGGAAAGCAACTAGTCCAGAAAGGACAGGACCAGATATCATCCAGAGAGCATTACTTAATGTATCGCTGATAACAGTGAAAATAATTCCAAAGGCTAAAACTAACCAGACGACAATAGTAATAATATTTGTAAGTGTTCTATTCTTATAAACTTCAAAAGGTCGATTTAAGTCTTGACGTTTTTTAAAGAATGGAAATGCACCAATTAAAAATAGATAAGGTACAGAAGTTGAGATATTTCCCATTAACGTTAATTTTGAATAGAATAATGTTGAATTTGAACCTCCAAATGAAACAGCCATGATAATGACAATAACGACGGCAGCTTGAATCCACATTGCAAATTCAGGCATACTATGCTTATTTAATTTCGTCATTTTTGCTGGCCAGATATCCTTAGGTGTTCCAAGAATAAATGATTTGAGTGGTGAGTAAATCAAGACGAAGAATGCACCTGTATAAGCCATGAACATACTTAAACCAGTAATTCTAGCAAGTGTATGACCAAAAATTGTCGAAGCACTTGCGCTCATACCAAAGCTTTGACCTGCAAAATTACCTAAGTTTTCCATCAATATGTAAGAGATGTTACCTAAGTTGGCATTTTGACCACCAAGTTTACTCCAGTTTGTACTAACACCCCAGAAGAAGATTGAGATTGAGTAAGCAAAAAGAATTAATAAAGTGGAAATGATTAAACCCTTTGGAAAATTTTTCTTAGGATTTCTAATACTATCTGTAACACCACTAACTGATTCCATACCACCGTATGCAAAGATGGCAAAAACAATAAATGAAATTAGGGCGATAGGTGATTGATAGCTAGGATTTCTAGAAGTTATAATACTTGTCATACCATGCCATGGTTCTTGGAGTGCACCATGATTAACAATTAAAATAACAATACTTAATAGTAAAAAGATAGCATTTAAACCTAAAATAGCAATACCACCAACTGAAGAAATCTTGGCAATACTACTGATACCTCGACTAGCGACAAAGGTAACTAGCACAATCCAAAGAATTGCAAGAATACCGATAGTTTGTGTTGAAGATAGGCCAAAGATAGCCCAAGATTGTGTTTGATCACTTCCAGAAAAAATTGTTGAAAGTGGAATCCAAACTTTAGATGCAATTGATACCATCCAGACAATCCATGCAAAAAGCCAAATAAATGTTCCTGTGAAAGCAAGTTTGGGGCCAATTGATTCAGCTAACCAAGAATAAATGCCACCTTTTGATTCATTTAAAGCTGAACCATATTCTGCAAACATCAAAGCAGTTGGTAAGAAAAAGAAGAATGCTGCTAAAACGTACCAGATAATACTAGCGTAACCCATTTGAATAAAGGCGACGGGAGTATTTGCAAATCCAAAAATAGTTGTAAAAATCATTAAAATGAAACTTGTTAGGGAAATTTTCTTTTGTTTGTCCATAAGACTTTTGTAATTCCTTTCGGTTTCTTATATTTATAAGTTTTGGTCAGTTTTAAAATTTAATGGTGATAGGTCAGTTGATAATGTAATTAGCTGACTAATTAAGGCCTTAACCTTGATTTCAGCAGCTTCAGTAATTTTTAGATTTTCTTCAGTTAAAAAATCTGTTAGGTCTGTACCACTTTTAGAAATTGCCTCTGTTTGAATCCGTTTTACGGAGGCATTGAATTGGATAATTAAATCTTTTTGGAGATCTTTCAGTAATGAGCTAAATTCTAAGTAATGTGAATCAACCAAAATACCTAATTGTTTATATAACCAGTAAGCAGATTTGTCATCATATACATCGGTACCAATTTTATAATTCTCCGGTGTATCCGTAATACCAGCAAAGAAAGGTACATAAGCACTTTGAGCCGTAACACCCATTGATAGCCAATGGATACCACCAATTTCAAAAGGTAAATCAGGTCTAATTTGTAAAATATGAGACTCTTGTGTTTTTGCTAAACTAATGGGTCTGAATTTATGTTTATCACTGATTGAACCAGTTCCAATCGGATCATATTGAGTTCCTTGGAAATGTGAGCCAAGAATTTGTTCTAAATCTTCACGTTGAATTAAATGATCAGCCTGACGAATGAACGGTAAATTCATACTCATAGGATCTTGTGAAGCAACTGATGGTGTTAAAAGTAATTGGCCATACCAAACTCTTGGTGTGCTGTAAATGGCATCAGATTGATCATGAGTTCCAAAGATATCTCTAAAATTAAATGAATCTTTTTGGTTATTTAAATGATTATCAGAAACAAATTTCTGAATACCAGAACTAAACATAAAATTAGCGGAATCAGTAAAGTTAATTTCTTGAATAGCTAGTTGGTTGGCAACAACTGCATAAGAATCATCCGGAATACGTTGCGCAACCCAATGGTGACCGGTTGCAATTTCCATATACCAAACATCTTTTTGATCAGAGAACAAGACACCATTTGTTTCACTTGAACCGTATTTTTCTACTAATGATCCAAGGTAACTAACACCTTCTTTTGCGGAGTGAATATAGGGAAGAGTAATTGTTACAATTGCTTCCTCACCAATTCCGTTTTCAGTTAGTAAGGGATCGTAACTGAGAACCCGGCTATTAGCGTATGCACTTTCAGTAGCGCTCATAGCCACACCATATTCATTAAAGCCATCTTCTTCAAAAACACCAAATTTTGGTGTCCATTCAGGAGTAGCTGAATATTTACCACGAATTTTTGGTAATGGCATTTTAAAGTGATTATCTGGTGATTCAAATAAAGGTGATTGTTCAAATTCTGTATGAGCATGAATAACAAAATGTTTTGGCCATGCTGTTTTTGCATCTTCATTACGGCCAATAAAAGTCGACCCATCTGCAGTTGCTTTAGAACCAGCTAAAACACTTGTACATGCTGAAAAATTAAAAGGGTCTGTCGTCATGGATATTTCTCCTCCCAGTAAATAAATTTAGATATTACCATTTTATCATTTAATTGCTATTTTTAAACGCCATTTGTAAATAAATATTCGTATTTAACCGGTTACGCTGTATAAGGTTAGTTTAATAGAAATTTAAAATGAGAGATTACTCATTTTATTAATATTATTGTTTAATAAAAGGTAAAATGAAAAGAGTCACATATAATAGGAGGGAGATTTATGAAGTTATCAATTTCTGATAAAAATAAACGACTAGTTATAATTGTATTTTCGGGATTATTAATTGCATTATCCCTTAATTTCTTTCTGATTCCAGGAAATATTTTTGGAGCTGGTGCCAATGGTATTGCCCAATTACTTTCTGCTATTTTTTATGATCTATTTCATATTAAAATTGGTACTGGATATCTAATTATGTTAATAAATATTCCAATTGGTATATTAGGCTGGTATAAAGTAGGACGTTCATTTACATATTATAGTGTACTGACCGTCGCTTCTTCATCTCTCTTTACGGTAATTTTACCCGTTCATCAATTATCAACTAATCCATTAATGGCAGCATTATTTGGTGGTGTAATAAGTGGTATTGGGGTTGGATTAGCATTAAAATTTGGTTTTTCAACTGGTGGGATGGATATCATCGCACTTGTTCTAGCTAAAACGACAGGTAAAACAGTCGGTTCATTAATGTTATCAACAAATATGATTATTATTTTAACGGCTGGATTTTATTTCAGTTGGGAAAGTGCTTTGTATACAATTATTTCTAATTATGCTATGTCTAGAGTTGTCGACGACATCCATACATCGCATCAAAAGTTAACAGCATTTATTGTTACAAAAGAAGCAGATTTAGTTGTTGGAGCGCTCCAAAAATCATTAATTCGTGGAATTACAGTTATTGACTCAAAGGGCGCTTTCTCAAATGAAGAAAGTAAAGTTTTGATGTTAGTTATTACACGTTATGAATTATATAATTTAAAAATGACAATTAGTGATGTTGATCCAAATGCATTTATGAACTTAGTTAATACCGCTGATATTGAAGGCAATTTCCTAAACTCAGACCAACAAGAATTATTAAGAAAAGGGCAATCAACTAAATAAAAAGGAGATTCGTTATGCCAATTATAAATATTGATTTAATTGAAGGTCGTTCACAAGAACAACTTAAAAATTTAGTTAAAGATGTGACTGAAGCTGTTTCAAAAAATACTGGTGCACCTACAGAGCATATCCATGTAATTTTAAATGAAATGCGTAAAGATCGTTATAGTGTCGGTGGTATTCTAAAAAGCGACGAAAAATAAATATCATTAAATATGACTTCTGGTATATTCCAGAAGTCATTTTTTATAAAAAAATAACAGACCATTACTGATCTGTTACTAATTAACGATTATTTAGCTAAATTTAAATAATTTTTTAAGTAATGAGCAAGCCCATTTTCTTGGTTATTTAAAGAGGTAACATCATTGGCTAGACCTCTAATTTCAGAAGTACCATTTTTCATTGCCACACCCCAGCCAGCATATGAAAGCATTTCTTTATCATTACTTTCATCACCAAAAGCAACGATATCTTTTTGAGAGATACCATAGTAATCTGCTAGATAAGAAACACCAATTGCTTTTTGAATCCCTTTTGAAACAACTTCTAGAACAGGTTTTGGTCCGCCCCAAGTGTTGACTTCGATAACATCACCATATTTTTCAAGTAGTCTAGATGTAATTAATTGTTTTTTATCTTGATCGACAAACATCGTAATTGATGTCGGATCATGTTGTAAATTTTGTTTATTAAGAATTTGATTTGATCTTAAAACTTGTGGGAAAAAGCCTTTCACTAGCTGACTTGCATTGTCAGCCAATAACATATTTTTTCCTTCGGCTGCTAACATGTTAATACCTAATTCTTTTCTAGCGTTAAGAATATCAAAAACAATATCTCGATTAATTGTATATTCGTATGATTTATCCCAATTTTTATGTGGAATATGTGCCAGGGCACCATTAAAATTAATCATTGGAGTTGTTAACCCTAATGAATCATAAATTTGTTTTGAGATACGATATGGGCGTCCCGTTACAATACTGACAATGTGTCCTTCAGCTGTTGCTTGAGTAAGTACTTTTTTTGTTGTTGAACTAACTTCTGCATTATTATTTAAAGTTGTGCCATCTAAATCAATTGTAATTAACTTTTTGTTCATCGTTATTGTTCCTCCATCAACTTAACTTATGTGTAGTAAGATTTACAGTTTTTTATCTTAGTTAGTTCAGGATAGCATTTGAGTATGCAGTATTCAAACGTATTTAACCTTTTTTTATCTATTGTTATAAAATCGTATCTTTAATTTAATCCGGCTTCATAGTAACTTTGGCGCCGTATAACATTATTTTTTAGAAAAAGTAAAGAGTTCAGTAACATTAAAACAATAGATTGCAATGCTAAAATAGAAACGATAAACTAGTAATATTAGCTATTCAAGAGAGGATTAATCCTATGAGTGAAAGACGAAGTGCAGAAATAATTAAGCAAGATATTTTGACACATTTAGAAAAAGTGATGGATCCTGAATTGGATATGGATATTATTAATTTAGGTTTAGTATATGAGATTGAATTAGACAATGACAATAATTGTAATGTACAAATGACTTTAACCACTATGGGTTGCCCGTTAACAGGTGTTCTATCTGATTTAGTCGAAGATGCGTTAAAGCCAGTGCTAGAAATAAAAAAAGTAACTGTACAATTTATATGGAGTCCAGCCTGGTCAATTGAACGTATGTCTAGGTATGCAAAAATGGCACTCGGTGTCCATTAAAAGTTAGGGGGAAATTAAATTGATGATGCGAAGAAGATACATATTTATAGTAGCTATCTTACTACTTACATTCTTTACCACATTTTTATTTTTTAAGATGCAGGAAAAAGATTTAATCACAAAATTAGATAATCATAATCTATCTAAAAATGCATATGTTCTTAAAACAAAAGAACAAAATTTAGATAAATATAATACAACGTTAGCAAAATCAGAAAAAATTTCTGATTTTCAAATTCATTATCAAGTAAAAAACAAAAAAAATATTTCTTATTTTTATGCGAAGGGTAGTTATGATAAGCCACCAATGGTTTCTGGAACTTTTTTCTCAAATAATGATTTTTTATCTGAAGTTCCGGTAGCAGTAGTTGGTCGAAATATTGAAAAAAAATTATACTCGCCATTTCATCAGCAGTATTATAAATTAAATGGGCAATACGTTTCTGTCATCGGTATTATGGGTGATAAATACAATTCTGAGTTGGATAATCAAATTTTTATTGCAATGTCAACTGCAGACATAAGTAAATTGAAGGCAAATAATACAAATATTATTCTTGATTCAAAGCATGTCGTGACTAAGAATGTGTTAACGACCGAATTAACTAATACAACAGTTTCCAAACAGGTTAATGATAATTTAATTTTAACTAATAACTCATGGATTAGTCGACATTGGCAACAAGCGGTGGGCTTAATGGCTGTTATTGCTAGTGTTATGGTCGCAACTTATATTTGGATTGTTGGTGTTAGTAAACAAATTCGTAATCAGAAATTTATCAAACAATCAAAAAAAGTTATTATTTGGAATAACTTGCTAATTTACATGGGATCATTCTTAGTTGGTGGCTTAATAGGAACTGCGATTGGTCAGTCACAATTTTCGATTAAAACAAATATGATAGCTCTGTATGAGTTCGAAGGTACTCTATTTATCGTTGCTTCCGTTGTTTTCTACTTTGTTATCCGTAGAAGAGTTAATAAACGTAATAATTAATAAAAACGCCAAATCAGTTAGATTCATTATCTAACTGATTTGGCGTTTTTTATGTAAACATGATTATATTTGATTTTTAAAATTTTGTAACTCAGGTGATAAAATCATTCTAATTTTTGTTAAATCACTTAAATTTTTGGTGCCAAGTAACAGCATAAGCATGTTAATTTTTGATTGATAATCTGATATGGTATTTGTTAGCGCATCTTGACCTTGTTTATTGAGAATGTGTAAGAATGCACCAGAGATACCAACACTTTTAGCGCCTAAAGCGAGACATTTAACAATATCTAATGGGGTACGAATACCACCAGAGGCAAAAATTGTTAAGCCTGTTTGCAGAGATTTTGTATCAATGAGACTTTCAGCTGTAGTTAAGCCCCAATCCTCTAGAAAGGAGAAATCTTTAGCATGTCTACGTTCGTTTTCAATCATGGCAAAATTTGTGCCGCCACGACCAGAAATATCAACATAACGTACACCAATATCAGCTAATTGTTGAACCGTTTTATGAGACATCCCAAAACCAACTTCTTTAACAATAATGGGTACTTCAAGCTTATTTACGATTGTTTCAATATTCTTCAACCAATAAAACTCACGTTCACCTTCTGGCATAATAATTTCTTGAGCGGCATTAATATGAATTTGTAGGGCGTTTGCTTCAATCATATCAACGGCTCTTTTTGACTGATCTAGTGTTGCATTGGCGCTTAAATTAGAAAAAATGAGACCATTTGGATTCTTTTCACGAAGTATTTTAAATGTATGAGCCTTAGAAGGGTCTTTTAAGGCGATACTTTGAGAACCTGTCGCGATTGGTGTATTTGTGATAGCTGCAACTTCGGCTAATTGTTGATTTAAAATACCCGTTTGTTCACTGCCACCAGTCATAGCATTAATATAAAAGGGCGATTGAAACGAGAAATTTGGAAGCTCAACGCTAGATTGAATATCATTAATAGAAAGTTCAGGTAAATTTGAAGGAATAAGCTTGATCTCATTCAATTGATTTTTTGATTCCGTATTGAATAATTTTTCGGCGATAAATACGTGTTCATCTTTTCTGTGACTTTGAATTAAATTATCGTCTTTAATCATAAAAAACTCCTTATCCTATAAGGTCACTTTGATATCCAAAGGTTGAATATCATTTTGTGCCCAATCTTTAAATAATTCAGTACGATTTGTTTCAGAGGTTGCTAATGCAATACCGCAATCACCACCGCCAGCACCTGATGTTTTTGCGGCAGCATGTTGGGATTCTGATAAATTACAAAGGGAAGTTAATGATTCGGTTTCAATTATTACCTGACTAGCATCGGCTAATTGTTGTAAAATCATTCGATTATTTGTAATTTCTTGTTGAATAATGATGGAATTGTTTAATTTAAAGCCATCAATCATTGCAGTGACACATTTTTTTGAATCTTCTAAAAATTCAGAGTAAGTCTTTTTTTGTTTTGCTTTAAAAAGGGCCATCTTATCAACAAAAATGGAAGTTGAAGCTGGAGAGCCAGTCCAACCGATTAATAATTCTAAATCTTTAGGTTGCGGTAGGCGTTGGACAGAAAGCATAGGCCAATCCATAGATAAAAGTTCGGTTAGTGGCGTACCTTGTCTCATAATTTTTAACCATTCTCGATCAAATGAATAATAAGCAATCCATCCGCCATAAACACTAGCGGCAATATCTCCGAGTGAACCATTTCCTTGAACATCTAGGTGAGCCATTGCTGATAATTTAAATAGAGCGTTATCCGTTAATTTTAAATTATAAAATTGTGAAACGGCACGAACGGTTGCTACGGTAACCGCAGCAGAACTGCCCAAACCATATTTTTTACCATCAGTACTATCTAAATCACTATCAATATTGACATGATAATTAACCATCTGTTTTCCGATGGATTGTGCATATAATTCGGTTAAATGAATCGCCGATAATATGTAGTGAAAGGGGTTATCTCGATTATCAAAAATAATTTTTGTCCCTTGACGATACCAAGATAAAGAATTTTCTTGGTATTGTTTAGATGAAATACTACCTGTTTCTTTACTCTTTTTAATTGTTACAGTTACAAACTGATCAATAGCAACAATAATTGCTGGTGATCCAGGTTCAACAATTGCGTATTCTCCTGCAATATAAAGTTTTCCTGGTGCTTTAGCGGTGATCAAATAGCTCAATTCCTTTCAATATGGATAACACTAAATAAGTGTCGCTCCAGGTCCAGGCTTGGCAACCAAAAGATTTTTTGCACCAAAAAGTGGACTTAATTTATTTAAAATATAAGGTGTTTCAGTTTTGGAACAAATTATTTTAACATTTGGACCAGCATCCATTGTGAAGTAACAGGTAATACCTTCTTGACGCAAGTCACGAATAGCATCCATAGCACGTATGCTGTCAGGATTAAAATAAGTAAAGCTGGGATTAGCGCTTAAAGTTGTTGCGTGCATTTTCATTGCATTATTTTCAGCAATTTGACCAACTTTTTCGAGGTTTTTCTCTATAATAGCCTTTTTCATATCAATTAAATCACGTTCAGAAGATTTAACCCATTCATTGTAGAAAGGTGATGTGTCCACGGAATGTTGCATTCCAGAACGAGAATCAATCGCTTTTTCATGACTATTAATCATAATAGCAATCATTTGAAGATCCCAATCAATCGTTTCTTCAATCGGTATAGCAAAGGAGTCTTCATCATTGTGACCTTTTTCCCATTCAACTAGGCCACCAAAAATAGAGCGACTAGCTGAACCAGAACCACGACGTGCTAATCGTGATAAATCGCGTTTATTTAAATTTAAACCAATTGCTTGACTAGCAGCAAGCGCAAGTGCAGCATATGCGCTCGCTGATGACGCAAGTCCTGCTGAAGTTGGAACGTGATTTATTGATTCTACTTTAGCGTAAATATTTTTTTGTGCTTGATTACGAACAATATCTAAAAAGGCTGATACTTTGTTATCCTTTTTTTGTTTAGAATTTAGAAAGAAGGTATCTTCAGTTAGCGTATCGTCAAAAGTTACCGTAGTATCGGTATAAAAATGATCTAACGTTAAGGATAGGCTATTGTTGTAAGGAATAATTAAATCTTTATTTTGTTTACCCCAGTATTTAATGAGTGCAATATTAGTATGGGCGCGAGCTGAAATTTTATTTTTCAATATGTTGTGACTCCTTTTTAAGGGGTTGAATCCAAGTTGCAATGGCACCATTACGATTTAAGAGATGGCTTAGATTTAAAGCTTCTTCGGGTGTTTTAACTAGGGCTATCATACAGCCACCGCCACCACCACCGGTAAGTTTGGCACCTAAAGCGCCATTTTCTAGACTTGTTTTGACAAGTGCATCTAATTTGGGATGACTAACACCTAAAGATTTTAGTAAATGATGAGCCCTAGATAATGTGTGTCCTAAACTTATAGCATCATCTGTCGCAATTTGTGCCTTAGCCATACTTGTTAATTGACCAAGTTCGGAAATTATTTTTTCAGTAACGTCAGGACTTGATAAGACGCGATCACGAACTTGACCAACAGTTAAACCCGTTTGGCCCTTGATTCCCGTATCAGCAATCACTAAGGTTGCCTCTATGTTTAATGGGACAGGGTAAGCCTCTTGGTGCTTAATGAACCAAATGGGATCGCGGCTACTGGTTGTTGCGGCATCGATACCACTTGGAGAACCATGTGTGGTTGTTTCAGCGATATTGGCAATAAGTAGAAGTTCATCGCGTTCGATTTTCGTATCAAAAAAAGCGTACAAACTTCGAATTATGGCAATAACTGTGGCAGCGGAAGAACCCATCCCTCGTTCAGATGGGATGTCACTTTCAATCGTTAATTTAAATGATTGATGTCGTTTATTCAATGATTTTAAAATGTACTGGATAACTTGCTTAATGCCACGCATATTCATGGGAACATTTTTCAGTTCACCACTATAAAAACGACTTGTGATCCATTGTTTATCTGCCATTGCTTCCGTTAAAACTGATATTTTAACATTTGGTAAAGGGAGGGCAATAGCGGGTTGGCTATAAACAACAGAGTGTTCGCCGATTAATATAATTTTAGCATGGCTAGTACCAAGAAATTTTGCTTCTGTATTATCTGACAAATTGTTCAAAAAAAGAGTCCTCTCTAGATGAATTTACTTCCATTATCATACCTTAAAATTGTCGTTATAGCTATAATGGACTGGATGAACTTTGAGAATTTATAATGATTTAGTTTTTGGCATATGATTCTTTAATCAATATGGTAAAATAAACATAAATGCGTTAACTTAAAAAGACTGGTGATAAACTTCAATGAATAAAAATACGATTTATGCTGTAGTGGATATTGAAACGACGGGAACAAATCTTAAAAGTGGCGATCGAATGATCCAATTTGGTTGCGTTTT
Organism: Dellaglioa sp. CoH-57-MRSF-17; assembly: GCF_056782015.1. The sequence goes on from NZ_JBXAXY010000002.1 coordinate 183,946, forward strand.
AGTTCAAAAAAATCAAATAATAAATTCTTTCTCGTTTGATATTAATCCTGGTATGGCAATTCCGAAAGTTATTACAGAATTAACAGGGATTACAAACCGTCAAATCAGAAAGGCTGCCTATTTTGAAGACGTCGCCGCAACGATTTACGCGATTCTCCAAGATACAGTTTTTGTTGCGCATAATATTAACTTTGATTTGCCATTTATCAATAGTGAGTTAGAAAGAGTTGGCTATCCTGCATTATCAATAAAAGGTGTCGATACTGTACAGCTTAGTCAAATCTTATTGCCAACAGCACCCAGTTTTAAATTAAAAGATCTGAGTCGATATTTGAATCTGACTCACGAAAATCCGCATCATGCCGATAGTGATGCCCATGTGACAGCTGAGTTATTTATCTTCTTATTAACTCGACTAGAAACGATTCCAAGAGAAACCTTATTTGAAATAAATCGTTTAAGTTCATTTTTATTAAGAAATACAAATGAATTATTTTCTGATGCGTACAGTGATAAAAATAGAAGACAGGAAAGACTACCAGATCATCTATACATTGTTGGAGGGATTGTCCTTCAACGTAGGAAACAAGATACATTTAATTTAACGAATTATGTTTATCCTGAAGCAGAAGTAGATAAGAAAAAAATATTTGAAAAACAATTAAGTTGGCGACCTGAACAAGCAAAGATGATGGACCTTATTTCTGAACATTTAAAAAGTGGAAATCGAACATTAATTATTGAGGCTCCTACAGGAATCGGTAAAACATTAGGTTATTTAATTCCAGCAGCTTATCATGCTCAAAATCGCAAACAAATTGTGATTAGTAGTGCGACAACATTACTTCAAACCCAGTTGATGAATCAGGCATTACCGTTACTTAACAAATTATTGCCTTTTCAAACAGCTGCAGTAAATTTGAAGGGCAGTAACCATTATATAAATTTAGCGGCGTTTAAAAAAGAATTAACACAAAAAGAAACCTCTGGACAGATAGCTTTAATGAAAATACGTATCTTAGTATGGCTGACAATGACTAAAACTGGTGAACTTGATGAATTAAAACTTTCAAGTTATCAAAATCCCATTTTTAATCAAATTGAACATCAAGGGGTTGGGAGTTTAGTATTAACTGATCAATTTTTTGAAGTTGACTTTATTAATACGTTATATAAACAAGTTGAATCGTCAGCAATTATTTTTACAAATCATGCTTTTTTAATGAAGCATCCTGGTTTATTTAACTCAGATCGTACAAAACTTGCGCCTGAATTAATTGTAGATGAAGCACAGCATCTTGCTGATGTTGCTCTACAGTCAAATAAAGGACGCATTCGATTCTGGAAAATTATTAATATGTGTGATTCATTATTGACTAGCATACAAAGTTCACAAAAATTTTCTTTTAATGACTTAATGGCAATTAATTTCTTAACAGCTAGTGAAAACAATCAATTATTAACAGAAATTAGGAAATTACGGGAATCAGTTGAGTTACTCATCAGACAATTTTCAAGAGAATATGGTCGACAAATTAGTAGGAATTCAGCAGCAAAAAATGAAACGACCGGAAAAGCAATTATTTTAAAATCAACTGAGCTAATTGGATTGATTAATCGAAATAAAATTATGCTTGAATCTGTTTTAAAAGTGATAACTGTTTTAAAAAGAGATGATGCCATTTTACGAGATCGTTATATCGCTGCAAAAAGCCAACAAAATATCGGCCAAGATGAGCAACAGCTTTTGAATCGTGTTCATAACTTTTTTAAGCAATTATTTGCAGAAACTGAGGGCTGGACTATATTTGAACAAAATCAAGACAAGCTAAATGAAAAGGTGCTTTGGTTAAGTTTTCCGATTAACGGACAAACAGACAAAATGCAATTTGAATTTAGTTTATCAGATGCAACTCATTTTCTTTCTGAAGTAATTTATCGGCACTTTAATCACCTGACGTTTACTGGGGCGACTTTGTTACTACCAGGTAATCCTGATTACATTATTGATCAGCTAGATATACAAGATGATAATTACAAAATCAAAAAATTAGGGAGTCCTTTTGATTATAGTAACCAAGCTAAATTGTATGTAGCAAGTGATGCTTTTGATGTTCGATCATCAAAAGAGCTTTATGAATCTTACTTGGCTGATTCAGTTTATGAGATTATAAAATCACAACGTAAACAAACGTTAATTTTATTTAATTCGCTTGATACGATAGCAAATGTTTATGGGTTATTAACAAAAAGAGGGTTACATCTTGATCGTGAACTTTTAGTTCAGGGTGTTACAGGACGGCCTGAAAAATTAAAAAAACGATTTTTATTAGGTAAAGACGCTATTTTAATGGGTACTGGTAGTTTCTGGGAAGGCGTTGACTTACCAAATGATAGATTAGAACTTTTAATTGTGACGCGGTTACCATTTGAGTCTCCAGAGTCGTTAAATGTAAAGGCGAAAGAAAAAGAGTTTGAAGGTCAAGGTAGGGATGTATTCAGTGAGTATTCACTGCCTAGAGCAACAATGAAGCTTAAACAAGGGTTTGGACGCTTAATTCGGACGTCAACCGATAAAGGGGCAATGATTGCATTGGACAATCGATTGATAAATCAAAGTTATGGTAAAAAAATGATTGAAGTATTGCCGGATGAATTACAACTTATAAATGAACCATTGGCAGATATTATTATTGATTTAAAGACGTTTTTATCTAATTCTGATAGTTAATCAGAATTAGATAATGTCTGTTATAATATGACCGTATAAAACTAAGACAGGAGAAAAATTGATCATGCGAAGATCCCCCAAAAAATCAAAAAACATCGTTTTTCTTTCGATACTTGGTACGATATTAGTTATTGTGGTAAGTGCTTTTATTTTATATAATCGCGCAAAATCACCGATGGCTACAGCTGAAAAAGAAGCTGTTACAATTGCTAAAAAATACGCAAAACTAGATAAAGAAACAGCATTTTATAGATATAATAGGGATGCAACTTATTTTACAGTTGCAGGGACAACAAAAGCTAATAAAAGAATTTATGTGATTGTTGCTCAAAAAGGTGGAAAAGTTAAAGTCTTATCACAATCAAATGGTAAGACAAAAAATGATATTTTAACTTATATCTGGAATGAAAAAAAACCTAGTAAAATATTGAATGTCGGACTTGGTATATACAACGGTGTACCTGCATGGGAAGTGAGTTATTTGAACAAGAAAAAAGCTCTTTGTTATGAAACACTGCAGTTCTCAAATGGTAAAGTTTTAAAATCCGTTGAAAATATATAATTGTCTTATGGACTAATATATCTGACTAATGATATTATAAAAGGAATGAAATCGATCTAGCAACTAGGACCGTAATGAGGAGGAAGTTTATTGAAAACAATTAGTATAATTGATGCTAAAAACCATGTAGACGAAGAAGTAAAAATCGGTGTTTGGCTTACTAATAAAAGATCAAGTGGTAAGATTGCATTTTTACAATTACGAGATGGAAGTGCCTTTTTCCAAGGTGTCGTGATAAAAAGTAATGTCAGTGAAGAAACTTTTGAAATGGCAAAAGAGTTACATCAGGAATCTAGCCTTTACGTTATTGGTGAGATTCATGAAGATAAACGCTCACCATTTGGCTATGAAATTGAAGTTAAATCACTTGAATTAGTTGGTGATAGTCAAGATTATCCAATTACACCTAAAGATCATGGAACAGAATTTTTGATGGATCATCGTCATTTATGGTTACGTTCAACGAAACCATATGCAGTTATGCAAATTAGAAATGAAATTATTCGCGCAACATATGAATTTTTCAATAAAGAAGGTTTTATAAAGATTGATGCGCCTATCTTAACTGGTAGTGCACCAGAAGGTACAACTGAACTTTTCCATACTAAATATTTTGACAAAGATGCCTATTTGTCACAATCAGGTCAATTGTATGAAGAAGCTGGGGCAATGGCCTTTGGTAAAGTATTCTCATTTGGACCAACTTTTAGAGCTGAAAAATCTAAGACAAGACGCCATTTAATTGAATTTTGGATGATTGAACCCGAAATGGCATTTATGCACCAAGAACAAAGTCTTGAAGTACAAGAACAATATATTGCGTTCTTAGTACAAAATGTTTTAGATAACTGTGACTATGCTTTAGATATTCTCGAAAGAGATAAAGAAGTCTTAAAAAGTTATACAAAAACACCATTCCCTAAAATTTCTTATGATGAAGCCGTCGAATTATTACAAAATTCTGGTGAATTTCCTGATACTAAATGGGGTGATGATTTTGGATCTCCTGAAGAAACTTATTTGGCAGAACATTTCAGTATGCCAGTATTCGTTTTAAACTATCCTAAAGCAATTAAACCATTTTACATGAAACCACATCCAACGAGAGAAGACGTCGTTATTTGTGCTGACTTATTAGCTCCTGAAGGTTACGGCGAAATTATTGGTGGTTCAGAACGTGAAACTGATGTAGATAACTTAATAGCACAAATTAAAAAAGCTGGATTGAACGAAAAAGATTACGAATGGTATTTAGATTTAAGAAGATATGGTAGTGTTCCTCATTCAGGATTTGGTCTTGGATTAGAACGCGCAACAACTTGGATTACAGGTGAAGAACATATACGTGAGGCTATTCCATTCCCACGTCTATTAAACCGTATTTACCCATAAAAAAGTAGAGAAAAAGAACCTTTAAACGAAATTGTTTAAGGTTCTTTTCTTAATTAAGGAGGCATTTTCGTTATGGATGCATTTATGAGTCAATTTTTAGAAGCAGGGGAAACCCATGTGTCTAATTTAATTTTACGGAATTATCGAAAAATTGGATTATCAAGTGATGAATTAATTTTCTTAATCCATCTATTAAGCTTTAATCAAGCAGGTAATAAATTTCCAGATACAAATCAAATTGCCAGTCAAATGGGCGTGACGGCCCAGGAAACCTATACATTACTGCAGAAATTAATCGAAAAAAAAGTTATTTCTATCAAAACAATTGATGATTCAAATGGGTACAGCACCGATCAATTTGATTTTAGTGTGTTATATGAAAAATTAAATAATTTAAGTCATAGGACACAAGAAAAGGTTGAAGTTGTTAAGAGTAATAATTCTCGAAAAGAGGTTTATGAAAAAATTGAAGTTGAATTTGGAAGACCTTTATCACCAATGGAATTAGAAAGTATTAGCATGTGGATTGATCAAGACCACTATATTCCAGAACTAATTTTGATGGCGTTGAAAGAAGCTGTCCTTAATCAGGCATACAGTTTAAAATATATGGATAGAATTTTACTAAATTGGGAAAAGAAGCATATAAAAACAAGTCAAGACATAAAAAAAGATAAAGAAAAAAGACAACAACAGAACTTTTCAAATAATGTGAAGAATAATGACAATACAAAAGAATCTAATGATAAACCGGAAATACCCCTATATCATTGGTCAAATTAATGAAATAAATAAAAACCTGGCGATATTCAGAATTTTAACTGAATATCGCCAGGTTTTTATTTAACGAGTAGCAGACGAAACGGCTTTACTGCTGTCTGCTTTAGATGAAGCACTTGAACTAATAGCGGAGCTAGAACTACTAGATGAACTAGAACTTTCTGAAGAACTAGAACTACTTGAACTAGAAGAACTGCTTGAACTAGATTCTTCTGAAGAACTAGAACTATTTGATATCTTAGGAACTGAATATGAACTGCTATCTGCTGTTGTTGTTTCTGCAGTAGATGAATCTGTTAATGATAATTCGCCATTTTTCAGATAAACGTCAGAAGGTTTTGTCCAATCCGTATTTGAAACTGATTGGGAAACGTACTGCATTAAGTTTTTATAAATACCTACAGCTAGATGTTGAGAATTAACATCTAAGTAGTTATTTGCGACTAATGGTGAATCATAACCTGTCCAAACTGCAATTGAGTAATTTGAAGTATAGCCGGAAAATAATGAATCCATAACTGCGCTAGATGGAAATTTAGAAGCAACATTTGATGGATAATCAGTAGTACCGGTTTTACCCGCTTGGTAAAGACCCGGTATTTGAGCTGCCGTACCTGTACCATTAGAACTATTAATAACACCTTTTAGCATATCAGTAATCATATAAGCAGTTGATGTTTTCATTGCTCTAGTACCTGAGCTAGAATAATTTTCAACTGTACCATCTTTTCTTTCAATTTCTGAAATATAAGTCCCTTTGTGATAAGTTCCACCATTTGCAAATGCTGCATAGGCTTCTGCATTTTGAGTCGTTGACATGTTTGCACCGATACCAGATGAGTAAGTATCAACTTGATCCTTAGAGACACCAAGTTTTTTGACGAATCCTTGGGCTTTTGATAATCCAACCGCTTCAAGTGTCCGAATAGCAGGGATATTACGTGATTGAATCAAAGCATTTCGCATTGTCATTGTTCCAAGATAGCTATTATCAAAATCATTTAATTGTTTTGTAGTAGCATCAGGGTAGTAATATTTTGTATCGCTAACTTTTTGATTAGTTGGGTAGTCTAGATATTCAATAGCAGGACCGTAATCCATAATAGGTTTCATGGTTGAACCGTTGCTTCGACTAGTTGCGACAGCCCGATTATACCCGAAAGTAACATTTGTTTGTTTACGGCCACCAATCATAGCTGAAATAGCGCCAGTTTTTGAATCAACCATGGTAACAGCTAATTGCATTTTACTGTCAGGATAGACCACATAGTTATTTGTATTAGCTATATCATAAAGTCGTTTCTGAGCATCCAAATCTAAGTTTGTACGAATCTTAAGACTACTGTTATAAGGATCAAAACCTTTATCTTTAACAGACTGAATAACTTCTTTTAAATAGGAATCAGAAATTTTTGCATTATAAGTATCTTTTTCGGCAGAATGTGATGTTCTTAGGCCTGAAGTAATTGGTGTCGCTTTAGCTGTACTTGCTTCGCTTGCCGAAATTTTGTTATTTGCTAACATTGCATCAATAACTTCATTACGTCGTTCCTTTGCGTATTCTGGATGCGCGTAAGGATTATAAGAAGATGGGGCATTAGGAATACCAGCAATTAACGCGATTTGTTCTGTATTTAATTTATTCAATTTTTTACCGAAATAGTAATTTGCAGCAGTTTGCATCCCGTAAATACCATTTCCCATAAAGACTTTGTTAGCATAGAACGTTAAAATCTGAGATTTACTGTATTTACGCTCTACTTGTAATGCTAGCCATGCTTCTTGCGCTTTTCGTTTTATTGTTTGATCAGATGCTTTTGTCGAAAAGACAGATAATTTAATAAGTTGTTGTGTTAAAGTACTACCACCTTGAAGACCAGCTGATCCACCAGTGATATTTGACAAGGCTGCACCTACAATTCGCACAGGATCAACGCCATTATGTTTATAGAAACGTTTATCTTCGATTGAAACAATGGCATCTTTTAATAGTTGCGGCATGTCAGACGATTCAGCGTAGACTCTTGAAGTTCCTAAGGTAGTGATGATTTCATCATTCTTTGCATAAATGACACTTGCAGGGGTACTTTCAAGACTACTTGATGTTATTTTTGGTGAATCTTTGGCGTAATAGAAAAATAAACTGATACTAGCAATTACGCCAATAACGAATAGAGCAAGTAAGCTCAAAAAAATACGTTTAAAAAGTTTACCTTTACTATTTTTACCTTTGTTGCCTTTTTTGTTAGTGCTTATTTCTTGTTCGCGTCGCGCAACACGAGTAGTACCTTTATTATCAGCTGTTGCCATAAATAAAATTCTCCTTTAATTATATAAAGCCTTAATTATAGATGCTCTATCATTTTATCAACGTATTTTAAATAGGGAATGACCGGATTTAAAGTATATTGTATCTCGAATCCTTCAGTTTGGACTGTTTTCAATGGAATTGATTTACGACCATTAACACTCTGCTTATCCCAGTAAGTAAATAGCGTTTTTGATGGTAGTAAGTAGACCTTACCTAAGGTTGTGAACTTCATTATAACAAAACTAATTCCTCTTTGTAATACACATGATTTCATATGGTTAATTTGGTGCTCATGAAAATTACTTAACGGAAATGAAGTTTTATTTTTAGTTTCTTTAGCTTCAAAATCTAAATAGTGGCCATCGTATATGCCATTGTAGTCAGTTGTTGACGCAGTTTGAAAGTAAGCTTCTTTAATAACAGCTGCACTTCGTTTAGGATAATCAACTTTTACAATTTGAATAGGCGTTGGTTTTTTGTGAATGACAGCCATATTATGAGCAAGGTAAAATGCGTTGCTTACGTTGATATCATCCTCTAATGACATCCCCCGTTTACCAAACAACAGCATATTTGACTTTTTTTGCGTATTTAAAGGTGATTGTTCATAAAGTTTTCCATTAGGATAATTAATACTCACAGTTATTTCACGCTCCAATCTAAAATATTATAACAATAAGTGATATAATTTAATAGCTTTAAAGGATTTGGTAACATATTCTTAATATAAGAAAGGAATATTTAATCAATTATGAAGCGTTTATGGGTGACTGGTTATAGAACATACGAATTAGGTATTTTTAATGAAAATGATCTTAAAATAAAAATCATTAAAAGCGCAATTAAAAAAAATATTATTAATGAAATAGAAAATGGATTGAAGTGGGTTATAACTGGCCCTCAGCTTGGTGTTGAGCAATGGACGGCACAAATTTGCCTAGATATACAAAATGAATATCCTGATTTCAAGGTATCAGTTATGCTACCATTCAAAGAGTTTGGTAATAATTGGAAAGATGATAAAAAATTAGTTTTAAATCAAATATTAAATGATGTAGATTTTTCTGATTATGTTAGTAAGGATACCTATCAGTCGCCACAGCAATTAAAAAATTATCAAACTTTTATGATAGAACACACAGATGGCGCGTTATTACTTTATGATTCAGAAAATGAAGGCAAAACAAAATTTGATTTATTAAAAATAAAGCAAACTAAAGAAGTGAAAAACTATGCATTACGTATGATAGATTTTATGGAATTAGAAGATATTGCAAACGAAATGGAAGAGGAACAAAATAATCATTTGAATTATTAAATAATTCTGCTATAATAAACAGGTATTAACATTATTTATGAGAAATTAGTGATGAGGTGTACGAATATGACGGATGTTAATTTTGTACCTAAAGATATCTTACAAAAACATTTTGAAACAAAAATGCGTGGATATGATTCTAAAGAAGTTGACGAATTTCTTGACGATGTTATTAAAGATTATGAAACCTTTGATAAGAAAGTCAAAAAACTTCAAGAAGAAAATGATCGTTTAATTGCTCAAGTCGACGAACTTACAAAACAGGTTACTGTTGGTAAAAGTTCACAGACGACCCAAACAACATCTACAACTTCAAATATGGATATTCTTAAACGATTATCTAATTTGGAACGTCGTGTGTTTGGTGCACAGTTAGATGAGAATGAAAATTCTAGAAATCAATTTTAAATTAATTGAATGATGTAATATAGATTCAGTGTAAATTTCGGGTAATTGCGGTCTATTAAGTTAGGCTGAGGAAAGTCCATGCTTGCACAAGCTGAGATGCTTGTAGTGTTCGTGCTTGGTGAAAAAATAAGCCAAGGTACCTTCGGGTAACGGCGGATAAAATGACTAAGGCTTCGGCTATGTCAAAGTAATCTGTAAAGTGCCACAGAGACGATACAATATTGGAAACGGTATTGCTGGAACGCGGTAAACCCCACGAGTAGGCAACCCAAACTTTGGTAGGGGCGCTTCATGACGGAAATGAACAAATCATGGGGGCAGATAATATCTGGAGATAGATGATTACCACTGATTTCATCGCCTGAGATGGATGACGTACAAAACATGGCTTATAGAAATTTACATGATTTCAGGATGAACTAGGATGAAGAATTTTCTTTTATCCTAGTTTTTTTATTAAAAAAATTAAATTATAGTGAAGGTGCAAAATGGAAACTTTTAAATTATTGGCAACCGCAGCTAGCGGTATTGAGTCAATTGTTGGAAACGAACTTAAACATATGGGTTATGATGTTCAAGTAGAAAATAGTCGTGTCCGCTTCGAAGGAACAATGGAAGATGTTATTAATACAAACCTATGGTTGAGAACCGCAGATCGCGTTAAAATCATTGTTGGTGAGTTTACGGCTACGACTTTTGACGATTTATTTGAACAAACAAAAGCAATCTCTTGGGATAAGTTTTTACCATTAGATGCGGAATTCCCTGTTCAAGGAAAATCTCAAAAATCAACACTCTATAGTGTTCCAGATGCCCAAGCAATCGTGAAAAAAGCAATTGTTGATCAATTAAGTGATGTCTATCACCGTACAACACGCTTACCAGAGACGGGTTCAAAATATCCATTGGAAGTTGCTATTAATAAAGATAACGTCTTATTGACACTTGATACAACGGGTAGCAGTTTATTTAAACGTGGTTATCGTGTTGAAAAGGGTTATGCTCCTTTAAAAGAAAATATGGCAGCTGCGTTAGTTATGTTAACTAATTGGTATCCAGAAAAACCTTTTGTTGATCCAGTATGTGGTTCAGGAACAATCCCAATTGAAGCTGCATTAATGGGACATAATATTGCACCTGGTATCGGTCGTTATTTTGTATTCGAAGATTGGGATTTTGTTGAAAAAGGACTATTTGATCGTTTAAGAGAAAAAGCAAAAGGTGAAGCAAATCTTGATGTAGTATTAGATATAGCAGGTTATGATATTGATGCTGGCATGATTGAAATTGCTAAAAAGAATGCCGCTGAAGCTGGCGTCTTGGATAGTATTGAATTCAAGCAACTTGCTGCAAAAGATTTTACAACAGAAAAAGAAAATGGTGTTTTAGTCGCTAACCCACCATACGGTGAACGATTGAGCGATACTGAATCTGTACGTGTTTTATACAAACAGATGGGTGTTGTTTATAAACAAATGCCTACTTGGAGTAAATATATCTTAACAAGTGACTTAACTTTTGAAGAATATTATGGTTCAAGAGCATCTAAAAAACGTAAGCTATATAATGGCTCATTGAGAACGGATTATTTCCAATATTGGGGTAAACGTAAACCAAGAGCATAATAAATAATAAGTTTAAAAGCTATCTAATCAACGATTAGGTAGCTTTTTTTATTTAAGATAAAAAAAATAAGTGTTATCTCTTTACTTATTAATAGTAAGTGATATACTAAGTTTATTCAAATAGAGAAGGGGAAATTAATTATGAAAACTCAATTATTAGATCTTATGGAACAACGTCGTTCAATTTACGCTTTAGGGGATAAAGTAAGTCAAACACCTGATGAAATTACTGGTGTTATCGAGGATGCTATAAAGAAATCACCAACATCATTCAATAATCAAACAATTAGAGCAGCAATTTTATATGGTAAAAATTCAGACATGGTTTGGGATATCGTTGAAAAACGTCTTAAATCTGAGGTTCCTAATGCTGAAGCATATAAGAAAACTCAAGAAAAGATTGCAACATTCCGTGCTGGATTTGGAACAATATTATACTTTATAGATACTGATGTTGTTGCTCAAAATGAAAAAGATTTTGCTTTATACGCTGATAACTTCAGAGTTTGGGCAGAACAAGGTTTGGGCGGTGCTCAACAAAGTGTTTGGACAGTATTAGCTGAAAATGGTATTGGCGCAAGTTTACAACATTATAATCCACTTATTGATACTGAAATTAAAAATGCGTTTAATATCCCTGGAAACTGGGAATTACGTGCACAAATGCCATTTGGTTCAATTGAAGCAGCGGCAGGAGATAAAGATTTCATGTTAGATGATGACAGATTCTTAGTTATTAAATAATAGTTCAAAAAGATGAAACTTAAGGTTTCATCTTTTTTTATGGAAAAATATAGAATATCTGATCAATTATGTTAAGCTTTAAATATAGAAGAATAATTTTATTGTGTTAGAGGAGATCATAAGCATGAAAAAATATCAAAAAACATATTTTTATCAACCCGAGCTAGCTAAAACGGTTATTTTATGGTCATGGACGTTCTGCTTATTTTTAGGTAGTTTATTATTATGGTTAGAGATAACAACATTACAAATTTGGACAATTGTTTTATTTATACTTTTTCTTATTGTATCAATTGTTCAAATCTTGAATCGTAAATTAATAGTTGACGACAAAAATATTAAGTTAACTAAGGTTATTCGAAAACATAATGAAATAATTGAAATTTCCGCAATAAAACAAGTTAAATTAAGAAGATTTGGACTATCTTTTTATTTAGCCAATAGTAAAAAGTCAGTTGTTTTGAATTCTAGAAGCAAGTTACAATTATACACGGACCTTAAAAAGGGAAATAAATGATGCCAATAGGTGTCATTTATTTTTTTATAAAAAAGAAATATTAAAAAGAGAAATAGCTTGAATATCCATTAAAATACGAACTATTTTTATTAATTTTTTAATTTCGTCCTTTTTTTGCTTTGACACAACGCTGAGTTGTTGATAGAATAGGTTTATTAAATTTGGAGGTAATCGAATGGCAAAGATAGCAATTGTAATGGGATCGATTTCCGACTGGACCACAATGAAATTTACGGCTAATTTATTAGATGAACTTGATATTGAGTATGATAAAAAAGTTATTTCGGCACATCGAATGCCAATAGAAATGATTAAATTTGCAGAAAGTGCGGATAAAAATGGGTATGAAGTTATTATTGCTGGTGCGGGTGGTGCCGCACATTTACCAGGAATGATTGCAGCTTCAACCGTCATCCCTGTAGTAGGCGTTCCGGTGCAGTCCCATGCGCTAAATGGAATAGACTCTTTACTGTCAATTGTTCAGATGCCTGCGGGAACACCCGTAGCAACTATGGCAATTGGTAAAGCAGGTGCAACAAATGCCGGCATCTTTGCCGCAAAAATTTGTGCCTTAAGTGATTCAACTATAAAAGATAATTTAAAGTCATATCAATTATCACTCCATCAAAAATCTTTGGAAAGTAGTGATTTACTTGATTAAAAGGATATTACCAGGACAAACAATTGGTATTATTGGTGGTGGTCAGCTAGGACAAATGATGACAACGTCTGCAAAAGAAATGGGTTATCGTGTGATTATATTAGATCCGCAAAAAGATTGCCCAGCTGCTCAGGTTGCGGACAAACAAGTGATTGCAGATTATGACGATGAGATTGCTATTTTAAATCTTGCAAAAATGTGTGATGTACTAACGTTTGAGTTTGAAAATGTAGATGCTGATACGATTGATGCAGCAAAGCAATATTGCTATGTTCCACAAGGGTCGACTGCACTGCGTATTTCACAAGATAGAATTAGTGAGAAACAATTTTTGGAAGCTCATAATTATCCAATCGCACCATTTAAATTAATACAAAGTTTTGATGATTTAGAAAATGCCATTAAAATAACTGGGTACCCATCAATTTTAAAAACGATTCGTGGCGGATATGATGGTAAAGGACAAGTTATTTTAAAGACAAGTGCTGATTTGATTGAAGCGGGAAAATTGATTCAAAATAGAACATGCGTGTTAGAAGGCTTTGTTCAGTTTGATCGTGAAGTTTCCGTTATCATTGCTAGAAATGAATTAGGCCAACAAAGTATTTTTCCGATTATCGAAAATCAACATCGTCATAATATTTTACATGAGAGTTCTTGTCCGAGTCGTTTATCGATTGAGACAAGAAAAGAAGTTGAAATTATTGCAAGTCAAATTGCTGATGATTGTTTGTCTGTTGGAACAATGGGGATTGAATTTTTTGTTTCAGATTCAGGTGGCGTTTATGTTAATGAAATTGCACCTAGACCACATAATTCCGGACATTTAACAATTGAGGCCTGTTCCTTATCACAATTTGAAGCGCATATTAGAGGAATTTGTAATTTACCAATGTTAAAACCACAGTTGTTAAGTCATGCTATTATGATTAATATTTTGGGACAACATGTCCAGTCAGTATTAAATGAAATTCAAAATGAAGGTCAATGGCGGTTTCATTTTTATGGTAAAAATGAAGCAAAACAAGATCGTAAGATGGGTCATGTAACGATATTAACCGATAATATTGAGCAAGCTAAAATTGATGTATATCAAACGAAAATTTGGGATTAAGAGAGGAAGATAAAAATGATTGATCGTTATACAAATGCTGAGATGGGTGCCATATGGTCAGATGAAAATAAATATAAAGCTTGGTTAGAAGTTGAAACATTAGCTAGTGAGGCTTGGGTTGAACTAGGCCATGTTCCAGCAGAAGACGCTGAAAAAATTCGTAAAAATGCTAGTTTTGATATTGATCGTATTTTAGAAATTGAACAAGAAACAAAGCATGATGTCGTTGCCTTTACAAGAGCTGTCTCAGAATCTCTAGGGGAAGAACGTAAGTGGGTTCATTATGGATTAACTTCTACAGATGTAGTTGATACAGCGTATGGATCTATTTTAAAACAGGCTAATGAAATTTTGCGTAAGGATATTGAAGAATTTATGGCTGTTTTAGCTGATAAAGCAGTTGAATATAAAGATACTGTTATGATGGGTAGAACACACGGTGTACATGCTGAACCAACAACATTTGGATTGAAAATTGCATTGTGGTATTCTGAAATGAAACGTCATCAAATTCGTTTTAATGATGCAGCATTAGATGTTGAAGCTGGAAAAATTAGTGGTGCTGTAGGAACATTTGCCAATATCCCAATGTTTGTGGAAACTTATGTTTGTGAGCATCTTGGAATTAGACCTCAAGAAATATCGACACAAGTCTTACCACGAGATTTACATGCTAATTATGTTTCTGAGATGGCTCTTCTTGCAACATCGATTGAAAAAATGGCAACAGAAATTCGTGGATTACAAAAAAGTGAGACACGAGAAGTTGAAGAATATTTCGCTAAAGGCCAAAAAGGTTCATCAGCTATGCCACATAAACGTAATCCAATTGGTTCAGAAAATATTACAGGGTTAGCGCGTGTCATTCGAGGACATATGGTCACTGCCTTCGAAGATGTTACATTATGGCATGAACGAGATATTTCACATAGCTCTGCAGAACGTATTATATTACCCGATACAACTATTTTATTAGATTACATGCTACGTCGCTTTACAAAAATAGTTAAAGAATTAACAGTATTTCCGGAAAATATGAAAAAAAATATGGACCGTACTTTTGGTCTTATTTACAGCCAAAGAGTTTTACTTAAATTAATTGATAGTGGCATGTCTAGAGAGGCTGCATATGATTTAATTCAACCTAAGACGGCAATCTCTTGGGATCAACAAATACAGTTCCGTCCCTTATTAGAAGCAGATGAACAAATAATGTCTGCATTAACTCAAGCAGACTTAGATGATGCTTTTGATTATCATTATCATATTAGAAATGTTGATGCTATTTTCGAACGAATTGGTCTCATTTAAAGAAATATGTAAACCATAAAGTTATTTTAATAGCTTTATGGTTTTTTGTTTGCCATAATACGAACTTTAAATTAAAAAAATATAAAAATAATCGTATTTTACCTTGATAAATTATATAGTAATTGTTAAACTATATTTGTAAAGAACGAACTATTTAGTTAAAAAGTATATTTTTATATGTTTTTATTCTTAAGGGGGCTATTCGCTTGGATCAATTGATTTACGAAGGAAAAGCTAAAGATGTTTATCAAACTAATGATGAAGAAGTATTAAGAATGGTATACAAAAACCAAGCTACCGCACTTAATGGTAAACGGAAAGAAGAAATATTAGGTAAGGGATTATTAAGCCATCAAATATCTGATATTATTTTTTCTTATTTAATGGCAAACGGTATTAAAACACATTTCATTGAAGATGTTTCTAAAACCGAACAATTAGTTAAAAAAGTTGAAATAATTCCAATTGAAGTTGTTTTACGAAATACTATTGCAGGTAGTTTTGCTCGTAAATTTGATCAAGTTGAAGGAACTAAATTAACAGTTCCTGTTATTGAATACTATTATAAGAATGATGCTCTAGACGATCCTGGAATAAATGAGTCACAAATTTTTGCGTTAAATTTTGCGACTAAAATAGAAATGGACGAAATAAAGAAACAAGTCCTTCATATTAATCAGCTACTGTATAAATTATTTAAAGACATCAATATTGATTTAATTGATTTTAAACTTGAATTCGGTCGGTATCATGGGGAACTTATTTTGGCAGATGAATTTTCACCTGATAATGCACGTTTATGGGATTCGAAGACACATAAATCATTAGATAAGGATATTTTCAGAAAAAACCAAGGTAGCATTATTCCAGTATATCAAGATGTTTTAAACCGACTAAAAAATCGAAATGAGGTCAAATAATGTATAGTGTAAAAGTTTACGTTACATATAAAGAATCAGTTTTAGATCCGCAAGGTCAAGCTGTTAATGAAGCGATTAACCGATTAGGATTCTCAGGTGTTAGTGACGTTCGAGTTGGTAAATATTTTGTGTTAAAGGTTGAAGCAACTGAATTAGAGATAGACCAAAAAATTGATGCGATTTGTGATAAATTATTAGCTAATCCAAATATGGAGCAATATCGTTACGAACTTGAAAAAGTGGAGGCTTAATCATGAAATTTGCAGTTGTTGTATTTCCTGGTTCAAATTGTGATTATGATTTACTTCACGCTATTCGGGATGGTTTACATGAACAAGCTGAGTTTGTGTCGTATACAGAGGAATCTCTTGATGGTTTTGATGGTGTATTACTTCCAGGTGGATTTTCATACGGCGATTACTTAAGAAGTGGGGCAATTGCCAGTTTATCACCCATTATGAATGAAGTGAGACGTTTTGCGGATGAAGGTAAACTAGTGTTTGGAACCTGTAATGGATTTCAAATGTTAACGGAAATGCAACTACTTCCAGGTGCATTAATTCAAAATAAAAATATTAAATTTATTTGTAAGCCAGTTACTTTGGAAATTGTTAATAATCAAACGCGTTTTACAACTGATTATAAAACGCAAACGACAATTGAATTACCAATTGCTCATGGCGAGGGTAATTATTATTGTGATGATGAAACATTAGCTTCTCTTAAGAAAAATAATCAAATTATTTTTAGATATCAAGATAACCCAAATGGAAGTATTGATAATATTGCTGGAATTATTAATGAGCGTGGAAATGTACTTGGTATGATGCCGCATCCAGAACGTGCTATTGAAGCATTGCTCGGTTCAACGGACGGCCTAAATTTATTTAAATCGATGTTAACGACATACACAGAGGGAGTGGGTTAATTTGGTTACAAAACAAGAACCGACGGCACAAATAATTGAAGATACCAAATTATATCAAAATTGGGGATTAACTGATTCAGAATATAAGTTAATTAAAGATGATATTTTAAGTCGTCAACCTAACTATACTGAAACTGGTTTATTTTCAGTAATGTGGAGTGAGCATTGTTCTTACAAAAATTCCCGCCCCGTTTTAAAACATTTTCCAAATTCTGGGCCGCAAGTTTTACAAGGACCTGGAGAAGGTGCTGGTGTTATTGATATTGGTGATGGTAAAGCAGTTGTATTTAAAGCTGAAAGCCATAATCATCCCTCAGCTGTTGAACCCTATGAAGGTGCCGCAACAGGTGTCGGCGGTATTATCAGAGATATTTTTTCAATGGGGGCAACACCTATTGCACTTCTTGACAGTTTACGTTTCGGTGAACTAGATAATGAGCACACTAAGTATCTTGTTTCAGAAATTGTAGCTGGTATCGGAGGATACGGTAACTGTATTGGTATTCCAACTGTTGGTGGAGAAATAGGATTTGATCCTTGTTATGAGGGTAACCCACTAGTAAATGCAATGTGTGTTGGACTGATTGATCATAAAAATATTCAAAAAGGCCAGGCAAAAGGTGATGGAAATCTAGTTATTTATGTTGGTGCTAAAACGGGTCGTGATGGTATTCATGGGGCAACGTTTGCTTCTGATGAATTTGCTGATGATAAAGAAACACAGCGTTCAGCTGTTCAAGTTGGTGATCCATTCATGGAAAAATTATTAATGGATGCTTGTCTCGAACTTATTCTAGATCATCCAGACTGGTTAGTTGGTATTCAAGATATGGGAGCTGCTGGATTAGTTTCGTCAACTGCTGAAATGGCCTCGAAAGCTAAATCAGGGATGGTACTTGATTTAGATAACGTTCCACAACGTGAAACTAATATGTCTGCTTACGAAATGATGTTATCTGAATCTCAAGAACGGATGGTTCTTTGTATTAAACCTGAATTTGAAACTAAAGTTATCAATTTATTTAAAAAATATGATTTAGAAGCCGTTAATATCGGGTATGTAACAGAAAATACGGATTATGTTTTAATACATGAGGGAAAAATTGTTGCTAATATTCCCGTTGATTCTTTAGCAAGTGATGCACCAGTCTATCATAAGGAACAAAAAGAACCTGCAAGAATCAGCAAATTTAAAGCGCAGTCTGATTTTATACCTGAAATAGAAAATACGAAGCAAACTTGGTTAGATTTGTTACAACAACCAACAATCGCATCCAAAAAATCATTGTACGAAACGTACGATTCTCAAGTTAAAGTCAATACAGTGGTTAGACCTGGTAGTGATGCAGGTGTTATTCGAATTAGAGAAACTAATAAGGCACTCGCAATGACAACAGATTGTAATGCGCGTTATATTTACTTGAATCCTAAGGTTGGTGGTCAAATTGCTGTTTCTGAAGCAGCGCGTAACATAGTTGCATCTGGTGGACAACCACTCGCTATTACAGATTGCTTAAATTATGGACGTCCTGAAAATCCAGAAATTTTTTGGGAATTTGATCAAAGTGCTATCGGTATTTCTGAAGCATGTGACTTATTTAATACACCTGTTATTTCTGGTAATGTCTCTTTATATAATGAATTTAATGAACAAGCCATTTATCCAACGCCAATGATTGGAATGGTTGGTTTAATTAAAGATGTTAAAAATATAACAACGCAAGATTTTAAACATGCTAATGATTTAATTTATTTAGTGGGTACAACTTATAATGATTTTAATGGTTCAGAAATTCAGAAAATGACTACTAACGAGATTTCCGGAGATATTAAACATTTTGATTTAAAGACTGAACAAAGTAACCAAGCGTTTGTTTTAGAAGCTATCGAATCTGGTTTAGTCGAAAGTGCACATGATTTATCTGAAGGTGGTCTAGCCGTTGCTTTAAGTGAATCCGTATTTAAAAACGATTTAGGTATTGATATTAATGTAAATATGACAGATGCACAACTTTTCTCAGAATCACAATCGCGATTCATTTTATCGATTAAATCAGAAAATAAGACAGATTTTGAAAATTTAATGAATCAAACTGCTGAAAAAATTGGCTGTGTTACAGCAGACCAATTAATTAACGTGACGACAAAAGGGAGTAAGATAACTCTTACAACTTCTGAAGCCAAACAAGTTTGGGAGGATGCAATTCCGTGCCTAATGAAATAAGAAGTTTAAATGAAGAATGTGGTGTTTTTGGTGTTTGGGGAAATGAAGATGCAAATCAGATTACCTATTTTGGTCTGCATAGTTTACAACATCGCGGCCAAGAAGGTGCAGGAATTGTATCAAATGATGAAGGTAAACTAATTGGTTATAGAGGATTAGGATTACTATCAGATGTTTTTAGAAATCCTGAAAAAATAAAAAAATTAACCGGTAATGCAGCTATTGGACATGTACGTTATGCAACGGCCGGTAGTAACGGAATTGATAACATTCAGCCATTTTTATTTGATTTTTACGATACACAGTTTGCCTTAGCCCATAATGGTAATTTAACTAATGCGGTAACGCTTAGAAATGAGTTAGAGCAAGATGGGGCTATTTTCAAATCAAGTTCGGATTCAGAGGTTTTGATGCACTTAATTCGTCGTTCATCACAAGACACTTTGCATGAACAGGTTAAAGACGCATTAAATCAAGTACATGGTGGGTTTGCTTACTTATTAATGACGTCAAACTACATGATTGCGGCACTTGATCCAAATGGATTTAGACCACTATCTATTGGTCAAATGGTAAATGGTGCTTACGTCGTTGCAAGTGAAACCTGTGCTTTAGATTCTGTTGGGGCAGAATTCGTTCGCGATGTGAACCCTGGTGAAATCGTCACTATTACTGACGAAGGGCTATCAATTGACGTTTATACAACTGAAACTAAAATGTCAATTTGTTCAATGGAATATATTTATTTTGCAAGACCGGATTCGGATATTTGTGGGATTAATGTCCATTCTGCTCGTAAAAGAATGGGTCGCAAACTAGCACGAGAAACGGGTATTGATGCAGATATGGTTATTGGTGTACCAAATTCCTCATTGTCTGCAGCTAGTGGTTATGCAGAAGAAAGTGGCATTCCTTATGAAATGGGATTAGTTAAAAATCAATATATTGGCCGGACCTTTATTCAACCCACCCAAAGACT
Source organism: Dellaglioa sp. CoH-57-MRSF-17 (assembly GCF_056782015.1). Next base: position 204,471 of record NZ_JBXAXY010000002.1, read on the forward strand.
TAGAGAACAAGGGGTGCGAATGAAATTATCAGCTGTTAAAAGCGTGGTTAAGGGTAAAAAGATTATTTTAGTCGATGATTCAATTGTTCGGGGGACAACGAGTAAACACATTGTTAGATTGTTAAAAGAAGCTGGAGCTGCTGAAGTTCATTTGCGAATTGCGTCACCACCTCTTAAATACCCTTGTTTTTATGGGATTGATATTCAAAAGCAATCTGAATTAATTGCCGCAAATAAATCAATTGAAGAAATGAAGGCTATTATTGGGGCAGACTCATTAGCATTTCTAAGTGAAGCTGGATTAATTGCTTCAATTGGTTTGAATTTAGATGCCCCATATTCAGGACTATGTATGGCTTACTTTAATGGTGATTATCCAACGCCATTATATGATTACGAGGATGAGTATTTAGCAAACTTAACGACAGAAAAGTGAGGACTTCAAAATGGTAAATGCTTATCAAAAATCGGGTGTTGATGTGAATGCAGGGTATGACGTCGTTAATCGAATTAATAAACAAATGTCACTGGTAAATGAAACAAGTTCAGTTGGTGGATTTGGAGGACTCTTTGATCTCAGTCGATTAGGTATTATAGAGCCACTTATGGTTTCAGGTACTGATGGCGTTGGCACCAAATTGATGGTTGCCTTTGAAACAAATCGACATGACACAATTGGGATTGATTGTGTGGCTATGTGTGTTAATGACATTGTTGCTCAGGGTGCAACGCCTCTATACTTTTTGGACTACTTAGCGACTGGCAAAACTGAACCTCAAAAAATTGAAAGTATTATTTCTGGGGTAATTAAAGGATGTCAAACAGCACATATGAATCTTATTGGTGGTGAAACAGCTGAAATGCCAGGGATGTATCAAAAAACACATTATGATATGGCCGGATTTGCGGTTGGTGTTGTTGAAAAAAGTCAATTAATAGATGGTCATTCAATTCAAGAAAATGACATTTTAATTGGAATTTCGTCAACCGGTATTCATTCAAATGGATTCTCACTTGTTAGAAAGATATTTCTTGAAGACATGGCTTTTAATTTAGATGAAGCTTTACCAGAAATACCTAATGAATCACTTGCTGAAATATTAATGACACCAACAAAAATTTATGTAGATGATCTGATTCCTTTATTTCAAGATAATTTGATTAAAGGCGCAGCACATATTACAGGTGGTGGCTTTATTGAAAATATACCAAGAATGTTACCAGAAGGGCTAAAAGCAACAATTAATCTAGGATTATGGCCAGTACTACCAATTTTTGATGCCATCTCTAGATACGGTGAGATACCCCATTCAGAGATGTATGAAATTTTTAATATGGGTATTGGAATGGTTTTGGCTGTTGATAAAGCTAACGTTGAACAGGTGCTGACACAATTAAATAAAGAAACTGTACACGCTTATGAAATAGGCAGTATAGAAATTAAAAATACTGATCAAACGGTCGAATTGGTAGGTAAATAAAATGGTCAAAGTAGCAATTTTTGCATCAGGGACCGGTTCTAATTTTGAATTTATTGCAGATAATCAGGCATTAAAAGATGCAGGATTAGAAATTGAAGTTTTAGTTTGTGATCGACCAAAAGCGGCTGTCATTAAAAAGGCAGCACGTAGAGGAATTCCAACCTTTATTATTCAACCTAAAGACTTTGAAAATCGTAGTCATTATGAACAAGTGATTGTTAATGAATTAGCTAAGTATCAAATCGACACCATTTTATTGGCGGGTTATATGCGTGTGATTACAAGTACATTATTGAGTAAGTATCCGATGGAAATTATTAATATTCATCCCGCAATGTTACCCCTTTTTCCAGGTATTCATGGAATTGAGGATGCGTATAAGGCAGGTGTTAGTGTAACTGGTGTGACGATACACTACATTGACGAAGGTGTTGATACGGGGCCAATTATAGCGCAACAAAGTATTCCTATTTTACCAAATGAAACACTTGAACAATTGGAAAGTAAGATTCATGATGTTGAACACCAACTATATCCAAAGGTGATTCTAAATTTATTAAACAATAAAAAGGGAGATTAATAAGATGAAAAGAGCTTTGATAAGTGTATCTGATAAAACTGGTGTTGCAGACTTCGCTCAGGGATTAATCAAACGTGGATTTGAAATTATTTCAACTGGTGGTACGTTTAATATTTTAAAGGATGCCGATATCGCTGTAATTAGAATTGAAGATGTGACTCACTTTCCAGAAATGCTTGATGGACGAGTTAAAACATTACACCCAATGATTCATGGTGGGTTATTAGCAAGGCGTGACAATCCAGCTCATATGGCTAAATTAGAAGAAGAACATATTGCCTTAATCGATTTAGTTTGTGTAAACTTATATCCCTTTAAAGAAACGATTGAAAAACCTGGTATTACTGAGTCAGAAGCTATTGAGCAAATCGATATTGGTGGGCCTTCAATGTTGCGTTCTGCTGCCAAAAATTTTGAATCTGTTTATGTTGTTGTCGATAAAGCTGATTATCCGTCTGTTTTAGATAAACTCGATGATGATAAAATGGATAATCAGTTTCGTCGACAATTAGCAGCTAAAGCGTTTAGACACACGGCTGCATATGATACTTTAATATCATCTTATTTAACAAAAGAATTAGAAATTGAATTTCCTGAAAAATTGTCATTAACATATGATTTCAAACAAGGAATGCGTTATGGTGAAAATGCACATCAAAAAGCGGCTTTCTATCAATCAGCTTTACCAAATGCTTTTTCGATTGCTGCCGCTAAACAATTACATGGTAAAGAGTTATCGTATAACAATATTAAAGATGCCGACGCTGCTTTAAAAGTTGTCTCAGAATTTAAGCAACCTGCTGTCGTTGCGATGAAACATATGAATCCTTGTGGGGTTGGTACTGGAGAAACGATTAATGCTGCATGGAAAAAAGCATTTGATGCTGATAAAACGTCAATTTTCGGAGGCATTATTGCCTTAAATCGTGAAGTTGATTTAGAAACAGCAACTGAATTACATCATTTATTCCTTGAAATTATTATCGCACCAAACTTCACAGATGCTGCATATGATATTTTAGCTAAGAAGAAAAATCTTCGTGTTATGACAATTGATTTCAGTCAAAAGGACCAAGCTGATAAATATGAATATGTCTCAGTGATGGGTGGCTTACTTGTTCAAGAACGTGATCAAGTCATTGACCAAATGGAAGAATTAAAAACGGTAACTGAAAAATTACCAACAAGTGATGAAAAAGAAGCAATATTATTCGCTCAAAGAATTGTGAAGCATGTTAAGAGTAATGCGATTGTAATTGCAACTAAGGATCAAACACTTGGAATTGGTGCGGGTCAAATGAACCGTGTCGGATCGGTTAAAATTGCGTTAGAGCAAGCACTAGAACATGGGATGGTAGAACCATTTGTCTTAGCTTCAGATGCTTACTTCCCAATGGATGATAGTGTTGAATATGCTGCTGATCATGGTATTACGGCAATTATTCAACCGGGAGGGTCAATTAAAGACCAAGAGTCAATTGATATGGCTAATCGCAAAAATATTGCTATGGTATTTAGTGGCCGTCGTCATTTCAAACATTAAATTGTTAAAATGAGTCTATCTTTTTAACCTATGAAAGGATTATTTTAAATAATGAAAATTTTAGTTATTGGTTCTGGCGGACGTGAACATGCCATCGCACGTAAATTTATTGAAAGTGATACTGTCTCAGATGTTTACTGTTTACCCGGAAACCCTGGGATGAATAACAACGGGATTAAATCTGTGGGTATTGATATCACTAATTGGATTGGCATGACAACCTTTGTCCGTGAAAATGACATTGATTGGACTTTTGTTGGACCAGAAATTCCACTGATAGATGGCATAACTGATTTTTTTCGTGAAGAAAACCTAGTTATATATGGGCCTTCAAAAGCCGCTGCCCAGTTAGAGGGGTCAAAGGAATTTGCGAAACAAGTTATGGCGTCAGCCAATATCCCGACAGCTAACTATCAGACATTTACCGATTACCAGACTGCATTAGATTATATGACGCACCAATCATTCCCAATAGTTATTAAAGCAAATGGATTAGCTGGTGGTAAGGGCGTTATTATTGCTCAAGATCTATCAGAAGCAACTGATGCTTTGCGTTCATTTTTAGTCCAACAACAATTTAATACAACAGAAGTATTAATTGAAGAGTACCTTGAGGGTGAAGAATTTTCATTGATGGCATTTATTGATCGAGATAAAGTTTATCCGATGCCAATTTCTCAAGACCATAAACGGGCATTTGAGGGAGATAATGGTCCTAATACCGGCGGAATGGGCGCATATTGTCCAGTTCCACAAATTTCAGAAGATGTTGTTACGGAATCAATTGAAAAAATTGTTCAGCCAACAGCGGATGAAATGATGAAACGTGGTATTCCATTCACAGGTATTTTATATGTGGGAGTAATTTTAACTAAAGACGGTCCAAAAGTAATTGAATACAATGTTCGGTTTGGCGACCCCGAAACTGAAGTCGTATTACCAAGATTAAAAACGGATTTTGCATTAGTTATTTCAAAATTATTGCAGCATGAAAGTCCATCTTTACAATGGGAAACAGAGGGAATCACTCTAGGTGTCGTTATTGCCGCTGATGGGTATCCAGAAAATCCTGAAAAAAATATTACATTACCCAATTTAAGTGACTTTAAGTCACTTTCCAACAGAATTGATTTTGCAGGTGTAAAATTAGTTGATAAGAAATTAGTTAGTGCAGGTGGACGCATTTATATTATGCATGAATCAGGCGTAGACATGGCAGATGCACAACAGAAACTTTATCAGTTAATTGCTGATTTTGAAGCACACAAAACATTTTACAGAATGGATATTGGTTATAGGGCGAATCTAAAATAAAAAAACGTTCATGTTTACTTATAGTACAAGTAAGCATGAACGTTTTATGAGTTTATGACAGATTAATTAGTGACAATTGAAACATTTGCGGCCTGTAAACCACGGCTACCTTCTTTAATTTCAAATGTTACATTTTGACCAGTTCCAAGTACTTTAAATGCGTCAGATTGTATAGCGGTATAATGGACAAATATCTCTTTTTCATCACCATAAGCAATGAATCCATAACCTTTTTGTGCGCTAAACCATTCAACAATGCCAGATTCCATATCAAACGCCTCCCAAAATTGGTCGTAAAGTTTAAGTACTTCTACAGTATAGGTAACTTTAACCAGTAGTGCAACTAATGACAATCGCAGTTTTCTCAGTTATACTTAAAAGAACTTAATATGAAGGGATGATCAATTTGAACGATATAGAAATTGCACAAAAAAACGTGATGAAACCAATCGAAGAAGTAGCTAACGAGATTGGTTTGAAAAAAACTGATATTGAACCATATGGTAATTTTAAGGCAAAAATAAACTTACCTTTAGATTTACCTAAAAATAAAAATTCTAAGTTAATTCTCGTTACAGCAATTAGTCCCACTCCAGCTGGAGAAGGTAAATCAACCGTAACAGTTGGTTTAGGGGATGCTATGCATCGTTTGAATGAGAAAGTTATGATTGCTCTCAGAGAACCTTCTTTAGGTCCTGTTATGGGGATGAAGGGTGGCGCAACTGGTGGTGGTTATTCTCAAGTTGTCCCAATGGAAGATATTAATTTACACTTTACAGGTGATATGCATGCTTTAACAACTGCAAATAATACACTTGCTGCTTTGATTGATAATCATATTCAGCAAGGTAACGATTTAAAAATTGATCAAAGACGTATCATTTGGAAACGAGTACTTGATATTAACGATCGTGCATTACGCCATGTTGTAGTAGGCCTTGGTGGCCCAATGCAAGGGATACCTAGAGAAGATGGATTTGATATTACAGTTGCCAGTGAATTAATGGCTATTTTGTGTTTGTCAAAAGATATTAAAGATCTAAAATCAAGAATCAGTGATATTGTTGTAGCATACAATATAGATAAAAAACCAATTACAGTTGCTGATTTAGGTGTAACTGGTGCAATTAGTTTGTTATTAAAAGATGCAATTAAACCTAATTTAGTTCAGACTTTAGAGCATACACCTGCCATTATTCACGGCGGACCTTTTGCTAATATCGCACATGGCTGTAATAGTGTTCTTGCAACACAAACTGCCTTACAATTGGGCGACTATGCAATTACGGAAGCGGGATTTGGGGCTGACTTAGGTGCTGAAAAATTTCTTGATATCAAAACACCAATCTTAGGTAAGACACCTGATACAATTGTTCTTGTTGCTACAATCCGCGCTTTGAAAATGCATGGCGGAGTTGCTAAAACTGAATTGAATACTGAAAATGTTGCTGCTTTAAAAGCAGGATTTGTTAATTTAAAGAAGCATGTTGAAAGTATGCAGCGTTATGGCATTCCAGTTGTTGTTGCTATTAACAAGTTTACTGCTGATACAGATCTTGAAGTCCAAACTTTGATTGAACTTACCTCTGAAATTGGTGTTTCCGCTATACCTGCAGATGTTTGGGGACAAGGTGGTGCCGGTGCTCTTGATTTAGCAAAAAAGGTGATTGAAACAACGAATGAGATTCATGAATTTAAAGCATTGTACGAGGCTGATGATTCTGCTGAAACTAAAATTGAAAAAATTGTTAAAACGATTTATGGTGGCGCTAAAGTTGAATATGCACCTAAAGCAAAACAGCAATTACGTCAGTTTAAAGAATTGGGATGGGATAAATTACCTATTTGTATGGCAAAAACACAGTATTCATTGTCAGATAATGCTAAACTGTTAGGAGCACCTACGGAATTTACAATTCATATACGTGAATTTAATCCTAAATTAGGATCGCGTTTCTTAGTTGCACTAACTGGAAATGTCCTAACGATGCCTGGATTACCTAAAGATCCAGCTGCAAATCATATGGATATTGACGATAATGGCCTAATTTCAGGGTTATATTAATTAAGAATTAAGAGGATTTAATATGATTTTATATGCATTATTAGCAATAATTATTTTAGTTGTAGATCAAGTAGTGAAATACGTGGTTTCAGCTAATATTGCGTTGAACACGAGTCAAACAGTTATACCTAATTTTTTATCGATTGCTAATATTAGAAACGATGGTGCAGCTTGGAGTTTACTGGCTGGAAAACAATGGTTCTTTTTTATTGTTTCTGTTTTAGCATTAGGATTAATGATTTATTACTTTTATAAATATAGAACAAACATGGGCTATAAGTTCAGCATTACATTGATGATTGCTGGAACATTAGGCAACTTTATTGATCGATTGAGATTTGGTTATGTTGTTGATATGTTTCAAACAGATTTTGTTAACTTTCCAATTTTTAACGTGGCGGATACTGCGTTAACAGTTGGCGTTATCATTTTATTAATAATTGTTTTAAAGGAAGACGATAAATGACAGAATTAGTAATTCAAGATGAGACAGGACGTCTCGATAAGGTTATTGCGAAGTTAATGCCTGAAATATCTAGATCAAAAGTACAACGCTGGATTGAAAGTGGCGATATTTTAGTTAATGGTAAAACAGAAAAGACTAAATATGCCGTCCAACCAGGAGATAAAATTAATTTAGTAGAACCTGAACCAGTTGAGTTAGATTTAATACCACAAGATATCCCATTAGACATTGTTTATGAAGATGATGATGTTATTGTTGTGAATAAACCGCAAGGTATGGTTGTTCATCCATCACCGGGGCATGCAGATGGTACATTAGTTAATGCATTATTATTCCATAGTCCTTTATCAACAATTAATGGTGCCTTTAGACCAGGAATTGTTCATCGAATTGATAAGGATACTTCTGGACTTTTAATGGTTGCTAAAAATGATAAAGCACATCAATCATTAGCTGCTCAATTGAAAGCAAAAACGAATATTCGTGAATATATTGCTTTAGTACACCAACCGATTAAAGAAGAATCAGGAATTATTAAAGCACCACTCGGTCGTTCACCAAAAGATCGTATGAAGCAAGCGGTTGTTAAAGATGGACGTCCAGCAGTGACACATTTTAAAGTGGAAAAAAATTATGAAAACTACTCACTTATTAAGTGTCAGTTAGAAACAGGTCGTACACATCAAATTCGTGTTCACATGCAATATATTGGGCACCCAGTTGTAGGTGATCCCTTATATGGGTCACGTAAAACAATTAAAGGGCATGGTCAATTTTTACATGCAGCTAAGCTTGGATTTAAGCATCCAACAACGGGTAAAGAGCTTATTTTTGAAGTACCAATCCCACCTATTTTTAAAAGTACGCTGGATTATCTTGACAAAACAAACGCTATCAGGTAACATGAAAATCAATAAAGTTCCTTTAAAATAGTCCTGTGAGACTAAAAGGTAATGTGCGAATAGATTTCTTTTCTAGAAGTCTGCCTCTTAGTCTAAGTATTTTTAGATTAGGGGGCTTTTTTATTGGAAAAAAGGAGGAATACTAGATGGCAAAAGAAGTAGTAGATTCGTTAGGTATGAAACGTGCTTTAACCAGAATGACATACGAAATTATTGAAAAGAATAAAGGTATTGATAATCTGGTACTGATTGGAATCAAAACAAGAGGCATCTATTTAGCAAGACGAATTGCGGATCGCTTAAAACAACTTGAAGGTGCTGATGTTTCAGTGGGTTCACTAGATATTGCACTTTATCGTGATGACCGACATGATGCAAGTTTAGGTAATGAACCAACTGTTAATACGCAAGGTGAACAAATTGATTTTGATATTACAGGTAAGCAAGTTATATTAATTGATGATGTTTTATATACTGGACGTACAATTAGAGCTGCACTTGATGCTTTAATGGATCAAGGAAGACCTCAAACTATTAATTTAGCCGTTCTTGTTGATCGAGGCCATAGAGAATTACCAATAAGAGCTGATTATGTTGGGAAAAATATTCCTACCTCGTCAGATGAACAAGTATCAGTTTCAGTAGAAGAAATTGATGGCAAAGACTCAATTGAAATTGAAAGAATTAAATAATAAATCGTTAAGATGTTCCAGAGAGAGCAAACGATTTAGAAATCTATTAGGGAATAACGTAGGCCCAAACTAGATTTCAACTTCGAACGCATCTCTCTATAGAGGTGCGTTTTTTATATAGAAAGGAAATGAGAAAATGAAAGAAAAGTTTAGAAATGATGATGCTGTACTTGATATCCATGATAGACCATCATTTGGGCAATGGATGGGATTATCAATTCAACATTTGTTCACGATGTTTGGAGCAACAGTTTTAGTACCTATTCTAGTCGGTTTGAACCCAAGTATTGCTTTATTTAGTTCAGGTGTAGGTACTTTGGTTTATATCGGAATTACAAATGGTAAAATTCCAGCTTACCTTGGTTCAAGTTTTGCTTTTATTGCGGTTATGCAAATGTTAATGAAAACATCCGGTTATCCGGCGGTTGCTCAAGGAACGATTGCAGCTGGATTAGTTTATCTGATTGTTTCAATTATTATCGGAAAAGTTGGTTCAGGTTGGCTTGATCGTATTTTACCACCAGTTGTCGTGGGGCCAGTTGTCATGGTCATCGGATTATCTATGGCAACAACAGCAGCAAGTAACGCGATGTTAAAATCGGGTACTTATGATATTAAATATGTTTGGGTCGCAATCTTCACCCTGGCCATTACAATATTTTTCAATATGTATCTTAAAGGATTCATTAGTTTAATTCCCATTTTATTAGGAATTGTCTGTGGCTACATTATGGCCGTCTTATGTGGAATCGTTGATTTTTCTACGGTAGAAAAGGCAAATTGGCTTACATTACCTGCATTCGATGTTGCATTTATAAATTACCAACCTAAAATTTATTGGAGCGCCATTATTGGTATGGCACCAATCGCATTTGTCACAATGACTGAGCATATGGGTCATATAATGGTTTTAAATAAATTAACGAAAAGAAACTTTTTCAAGGATCCTGGACTAAATAGAACCCTTTTCGGTGATGGTGTATCATCAATTATTGCTGGATTTGTTGGAGGTCCTCCAACAACTTCGTACGGTGAAAATATTGGTGTTTTAGCCATGACTAAGGTTCATAGTATTTGGGTGATTGGTGGCGCCGCATTCTTCGCCATTGTCTTTAGTTTCGTTGGAAAAATTAGTGCTTTGATTCAAAGTATTCCAGGACCAGTTATTGGTGGTATTAGTTTTCTACTCTTTGGTGTTATTGCTTCAAGTGGGTTAAGAATCTTAATCGATAATCAAATTGATTATGATAAAAAGCATAATCTGATGATTACTGCCAGTATCCTAGTGTTAGGAATTGGTGGCATGTACTTAAAAGTAGGCGATTTACAATTAACAAGTATTGCACTTGCAACAGTAGTAGGTATTGCACTAAACCTTATTTTACCTAAAGAAGCTAAAAGCGAAAAATAATAGGAGATGATATTTTGTTAGATAAAAAGACAAATTTAGTTCAGTTACAACATTTAGTATCAATCGAGGATCTATCTACAGAAGAAGTTGAAGCATTAATTGAAAGAGCTGAAAAGTTTAAACGAAATCCGTCATTATTTAACTTAAAACATCCTATCTTTACAACAAATTTATTTTTTGAAAATAGTACCAGAACACATAGTAGCTTTGAAGTAGCTGAGCAACGTATGAAATTAAACATTGTCTCATTTAATCCAAGTATTAGTGCACTCAGTAAAGGTGAAACTTTATACGATACTGTTTTAACAATGGGTGCTATTGGGACTCAAATCGCAGTTATCCGCCATCCTGAGAATGAATATTATCAACAATTAATTGGTGATAATGATTTGGGAGTTGGTATTATCAATGGTGGAGATGGGAGTGGACAACATCCTTCACAATGTTTACTCGATATGATGACGATTAAAGAAGAGTTTGGGACATTTAAAGACTTAAAAGTTGCAATTGTAGGAGATTTAACTAATTCGAGAGTTGCTAAAAGTAATATGCAATTATTAAAAAAATTAGGTGCTTCATTATACTTTTCAGGTCCAAAGGAATGGTTTTCTGAAGAATTTGAAGCATACGGTCAGTATTTAGAAATGGACGAATTAGTTGGTGAAGTTGATGTTATGATGATGCTACGTGTCCAACATGAGCGTCATACGGATGATAGTAAATTTTCGAAAAAGAATTATCATGAAAAATTTGGATTAAGTATTGAACGCGGTAAAAAATTAAAAAAACAAACAATTATTATGCATCCGGGTCCGATTAATAGAGATGTAGAATTAGCCAGTGAATTAGTTGAATGTGAACAATCACGATTTGTAAAACAAATGACGAATGGGGTATTTGTTAGAATGGCCATTTTAGAAGCTGTCATTAACGGACGTCATTTAATGGAGGCTAATAGAGCATGAAGAAATTAATTAAAAACGGAACCGTTTTTTTGAATCATAGTTTTAGCCAACAAGATATCTTGATTGAAGACGACAAAATTAAAGCAATTGGCACTAATTTAGCTGATGAACTGTTAAATGTTGATTTAGTTATTGATGCAGAACATTTAATTGTTGTACCCGGGTTAATTGACGTTCATGTCCATTACAGGGAACCTGGATTTGAATACAAAGAGACGATTAAGACAGGAAGTCAGGCCGCTGCCCGAGGTGGTTTTACCACAGTAGGAGCCATGCCTAATTTAGATCCTGTTCCTGATACGTTAGAACATTTTGCTGAAATAAAGCGACGTAATCAAAAAGACGGACAAGTACATATTTCCCAATATGCTGCAATTACCAAAGGTAGAACTTCTGAAGAATTAGTAAATTTTGGAGAATTAAAAAAAGCCGGGGCATTCGCCTTTACAAATGATGGCTCAGGTATTCAGACAGCTGGAACAATGTATCTTGCAATGAAAGAAGCAGTAAAGGTTAATTTACCACTTGTCTCTCATGTTGAAGATAACTCATTATTATTTGGTGGCGTCATGAACGAAGGTGTTCGTGCAAAAAATCTAGGGCTACCTGGTATTATGGGGGTTGTAGAATCATCACAATTAGCCCGAGATTTAATGCTTGCACAAAAAACGGGTGTTCACTATCATATGTGTCACGTTTCTACAAAAGAAAGTGTGGAATTAATTCGACTTGCTAAGAGTCATGGAATTAATGTTTCCTGTGAAGTTTCACCACATCATTTATTATTAACGGATTCAGACATTCATATGGATAATGGTAATTTTAAAATGAACCCCCCATTACGAACTGAAGAAGATCGCCTAGCTTTGATCGAGGGATTATTAGATGGCACAATCGATATGATTGCGACAGATCATGCACCACATAGTGAAGATGAAAAACGCGGTAGCATGCTTAATGCCGCTTTTGGTATAACTGGAAGTGAAACGGCCTTTCCGTTGTTATATACAAGAATGGTTAAAACAGGGATTTTAACATTAGCCCAACTTATTGTTCTAATGAGTGAAGCGCCAGCCAAACAGTTTAATCTAAATGGTGGTACGTTTGAGCCTGGTTCAGTAGCAGATATTGCAATTTTTGATATCAAAAATGAGCAAACAATTAATGAAGCAGATTATGTCTCAAAAGGTAAAAATAGTCCTTTTACAGGGCAAAAAATTTATGGGAAAACAATGTTAACGCTAGTTAGCGGTGAAATCAAATATGATAGTCGAAAGGTTGAGTAAATCATGAAACGATTCTTAATTTTAGAAGACGGAAGTATTTTTAAAGGATTTAGTTTTGGAGCAATGGCCTCAACTACTGGCGAAGTCGTTTTTACGACTGGAATGACAGGGTACCAAGAAACGATTACAGATCAATCATTCAGTAATCAAATTATCACGTTTACTAATCCTATTATTGGTAATTATGGTGTTAATTTGGATGATTATGAATCAATAGAACCTTCATGCAAGGGCGTTATCGTTAATAATGTTGCTAGGGTTTCTAGCAATTGGCGTCAACAATTAACCTTAGATGAATTTTTAAAACAGAAGGATATTCCTGGAATATATGGCATTGATACACGCGAATTAACAAAGAAATTACGAAATGTAGGAACGATGAAAGGAAGCATTATTGATTCCGATGCTGATTTAAATCATGCCTTTGATGCAATGAGTGCAACTGTACTCAACCAAAATATCGTCCAACAAGTTTCAACGATTAAACCCTATCCTAATCCTGGAACAAAATTAAACATTGTATTAGTCGATTTTGGGTTAAAGCACAGTATTTTGCGAGAGTTATCTAAGCGTGATTGCAACGTAATTGTTTTACCGTATAATGCAACTGCAAAACAAATATCTGATTTACAACCTGATGGTGTCCTATTATCGAATGGGCCAGGGGATCCCAAAACTTTACCGGAGGTTGTTGAGATGATCAAAATGATACAACCTAAATTTCCGATTTTTGGTATTTGTTTAGGACATCAGTTACTAGCACTAGCAAACGGTGCAGATACATATAAAATGAAATTCGGACATCGTGGATTTAATCATCCGGTTAGAGAAATTGCAACTGGACGAATTGATTTCACCTCACAAAATCATGGATTTGCGGTGGATAGCGATTCTATCGATTCAGATAAACTGATAGTGACACATCGTGAAATTAATGACGAGTCTGTTGAAGGAATTAAACATAAAACTGATCCAGCATTTAGTGTCCAATTTCATCCGGATGCTGCGCCTGGTCCACATGATGCAGATTATTTATTTGATGAATTTATTGAAATGATAAACCGAGTTGGGAGAAAATAAATATGCCTAAGAGAAATGATATCCATAAAATAATGGTTCTTGGATCTGGTCCTATTATTATTGGTCAGGCCGCAGAGTTTGATTATTCTGGTACACAAGCTTGTTTATCTTTAAAAGAAGAGGGTTACGAAGTTGTTTTAGTGAATTCCAATCCAGCTACAATTATGACGGATAAAGAAGTTGCAGACGAAGTGTACATTGAACCTTTAACGGTAGAATCAGTTTCAGGTATTTTACGTAAAGAGTATCCAGATGCCATTGTACCAACTTTAGGTGGTCAAATTGGCCTTAATTTAGCTATGGAATTGTCTCAATCAGGTATATTAGATGAATTAAACATTGAATTATTAGGTACTAAATTAAAATCAATTGATCAAGCTGAAGATCGTGAACAATTTAAACAATTAATGCAAGAGTTAAATGAACCCGTTCCGGAATCACTAACTGTTGAAACCTTAGAGAGTGCGCTAGAATTTGCAGATATTGCAGGATACCCAGTTATTGTTAGACCTGCATTTACAATGGGTGGGACTGGTGGTGGTCTATGTAAAACAGCTGAAGAACTTAGTAAAACGGTTGTTAATGGATTAGAGCTATCACCAACAACACAATGCTTGATAGAAAAGAGTATTGCAGGATACAAGGAAATTGAATTTGAGGTTATGCGAGACCACGCTGATAATGCAATTGTTGTTTGTAGCATGGAAAATTTTGATCCTGTTGGTATTCATACAGGAGACTCTATTGTCTTTGCACCAACTCAAACCTTATCTGATAGAGAGTATCAGATGTTACGAGACGTATCCTTGAAATTAATTAGGGCCTTAAAAATAGAAGGTGGTTGTAATGTACAACTTGCTCTAGATCCTCATAGTTTTAAATATAATATTATAGAAGTTAATCCGCGTGTAAGTCGTTCATCAGCATTAGCTTCAAAAGCAACGGGATACCCAATTGCGAAGATAGCTGCCAAAATAGCAGTTGGATTGAATTTAGATGAGATTTTAAATCCAGTGACTAAAACAACTTTTGCTGAATTCGAACCAGCATTGGACTACGTTGTTGCTAAAATACCACGTTGGCCATTTGATAAGTTCAATCGAGCAAATCGTTCACTTGGAACGCAAATGAAGGCAACTGGTGAGGTTATGGCAATTGGTCGTAATATGGAAGAAAGCTTGTTAAAAGCAGTTCGATCTTTAGAAATTGATGAAGATTACTTGTGCTTAGATAATGCTCAAAATGCAACTGACTCCCAACTTGAAAACCAGTTGGTTAATGCAACTGACCAGAGATTGTTTTATTTAACAGAAGCAATACGTCGCGGGTACACAATTGAAGAAATTGAAAAACTAACAAAAATAAATTTAGTCTTTTTGGATAAATTAAAACACATAGTCGAAATTGAAATGTCGCTAAGTATCAATATTAAAGATATTGACGTCCTTATTGAAGCTAAAAAACATGGTTTTAGTGATAAAGTTATTGCTGATATTTGGCACGAAACTTCGGAGGATATTAGAAAGTTTAGAATAGAAAATAATATTATTCCAGTTTATAAAATGGTTGATACCTGTGCTGCGGAATTTGAATCAGCCACACCATACTTTTATAGTACGTACGAACATGAGAATGAGAGTTTAAAGAGTAAAAAACAAGCAATTATGGTTATTGGTTCTGGTCCCATTAGAATTGGTCAAGGTGTTGAATTTGATTACGCAACAGTTCATTGTGTTAGAGCTATCCGTGACGCAGGATATGAAGCAATTATCATGAATAGTAATCCAGAAACCGTTTCAACTGATTTTTCAATCGCTGATAAATTATATTTTGAACCATTAACATTGGAAGATGTTTTAAATGTGATTGATGTTGATAAACCTTTAGGTGTAATCGTTCAGTTTGGTGGACAGACAGCAATTAATCTTGCTGCGGGATTACAACAGTATGGCATTAAAATATTAGGAACGTCTGTTAACAATTTGGATCGTGCTGAGGATAGAGAGTCATTCAACCGAGCGATTAAGCATCTAGGATTAAAACAACCCATTGGTAAGACTGCAATAACACAAGAAGATGTGCTTAAGCGAGCAACAGAAATCGGTTATCCCGTTCTTGTTAGACCTAGCTATGTTTTAGGTGGACGTGCAATGGAGATTGTTCAAAATCAGGTTGAACTCGAATTATATTTGCTAAATAACGTTAAAATCGCACCACAACATCCAATCTTAATTGATAGTTATCTTGAAGGTATTGAGTGTGAAGTAGATGCAATTTGTGATGGTGTTTCTGTCTTAATTCCAGGAATTATGGAGCATATTGAACATGCTGGAATTCATTCAGGCGACTCAATGGCTGTATATCCATCACAACATCTATCAGACAAGATTAAAGCAGAAATCGTTAATGCAACTAAAAAGATTGCACTTGAACTAAAATGTGTGGGATTAATGAACCTTCAATTTATTGTGCATCAAGATGAACTTTATATTTTAGAAGTTAATCCACGTGCCAGTCGTACCGTTCCATTTTTAAGTAAAGTAACAGGTATTAAAATGACCCAGGTAGCGACTAAAATTATATTAGGTTATGATTTGCAAGAACAAGGTTACCAGGATGGTTTATACCCAGAATCTAGTTCTGTTCATGTAAAAGCGCCTGTGTTCTCATTTAGTAAATTGAATGATGTTGATCCATTTCTAGGACCAGAAATGAAATCAACCGGGGAAGTTATGGGAACGGATCAAACATTTTCTAAAGCACTCTGCAAAGCATTAGTAGCCGCTAATATTAGTTTATCAGGTAATGGTTCCGTATTAGTAAATGTTAACGACAAAAATAAAAATGCTATATTACCACTTGTTCAACGATTTGTTTTACTTGGTTACAAAGTTTTAACATTACCAAAAATGGTTGATTTCTTTTTAGATAATCAGATTAAAACGTTTACCAGTACAGAGGCATTAAGCGTTAACCGACAATTAGATGATATTAATAATTTGTTACAAACTGGAACCGTTCAATTTGTTATCGATACACTATCAGATGATCACGATAAAGCATCATATGGTTATCAAACGCGTAAAATATCAGTAATGCAACATATTCCATTGTTTACATCTTTACAAACTGTTGATGTACTTATTCAAGCGTTAGAAAGCCAGTCATTTTCAGTAGCAGCACTATAAAAATTAAGGGGAGTAGATAATGATTAATCGACCTATCATTGCTTTAGATTTTCAGAATAGAATGCAAACGACAGATTTTTTACAGTTATTTCCTCAAGATGAACAACTATTTGTTAAAGTTGGTATGGAATTGTTTTACAGTGAAGGAACTCGTTTTGTTGAAGAATTAATTGATCAGGGGCATGACATTTTTCTTGATTTAAAATGTCATGATATTCCAAATACTGTTCGGCAAACTATGACCAGTTTAAGTCGACTAGGTATTTCATTAACAACAGTCCATGCGGCTGGTGGCGTTGAAATGATGAAATATGCATTAGATGGATTAGACCAAGGTAATTCCTCAATAAAAATGCCGAAAATAATCGCAATTACACAATTAACTTCTACCAGCCAAGAACAACTAGAAACGGAACAATTGGTTGAACGACCATTAATTGAAAGTGTCGTTAATTACGCTAAGTTAACAGAATTAGCTGGATTAGCGGGTGTTGTTTGTTCAGCACAAGAAGCTAAAATAATTAAGGAAGCAACTTCCAAAAACTTTTTGGCAGTCACACCTGGAATACGATTGGAAGGGCAGGCAGTAAGTGATCAAAAAAGAGTAATGACACCAGCTGCTGCAAAAAGAAATCAAAGTAGCGCCATCGTTGTCGGACGATCAATAACGCAAGCAGTAGATCCGTTTGCTGCTTACCAAGCAATCAAAAAAATGTGGGAGGAAGCTTAAATGAATTTAGCAGAGACAGTTGCCAGTGATTTATTAGAGATTGGTGCCGTAACTTTATCGCCAAAGAAGCCGTTTATTTGGGCAAGTGGACTAAAAAGTCCAATTTATTGTGATAATCGGTTAACGATTAGTTATCCTGAAATTCGTACTAGAATCGCTAAAGGCATAGCAGGTATTATTCGTGAAAAATATCCTGATACAGAGGTAATTGCAGGAACGGCAACTGCAGGAATACCCCATGCAGCATGGATTGCTAATGAATTAAATTTACCGTTAATTTATGTTAGAACAAAGCCTAAAGATCATGGTACTGGTCAACAAATTGAAGGACGATTAATCAAAGGACAAAAAACTATTTTAATTGATGATCTCATTTCAACTGGTGGAAGTGTTATTCAAGCAGTTAATGCAGCAAAAAATGAAGGCGCTGATGTTCTAGGTGTCATCGGTATTTTTAGTTATGAACTAGCGGCAAGTACGACAAATTTTGCTGATATTAAAACACCTTTTGAGACATTAACTAATTATTCAACACTTATTAAAGTAGCTAAGGAACAAGAAAAAATTAATTCTGATGAAAAATTATTATTGGATAAATGGCGTATCAATCCAAGTAATTGGTTATAGTAAAAAAGTTTCAACTAAGAATAATTTCTTAGTTGAAACTTTTTATTTACGACGCATAGCCATAATTTTTTGTAAGTCTGGTGTAATAAAGGTTGAGTTTTGACCTTCGTAGACAACAAAACCTGGCTTTGAGCCATTGGGCTTTTTAATCCGTTTAACTTGGATATAATCTACTGGAACAGATGCTGATTGACGATATTTTGAGAAATAAGCAGCTAAGTTAGCCGCTTCTGTGACTGTTTCATCACTAGGATTAGAACTGTGAATAATTACATGGGAACCAGGAATGTTTTTAGCATGTAGCCAGATGTCAGATTTATTGGCTGTCTTCATGGTTAGTTGATCATTTTGAAGATTATTCTTACCAACAGAGATAAGGGTTCCATCTGTTGCATAATATTCATCTGGTTTACTTATTTTAATTTTAATTGCTTTTTTATTTTTATTCAATTTTTGTTCTTTTAATAAACCTTGTTGTTGTAATTCAACCTTAATATCTGGTAAGTCTTTAGGTTCAGCTAACTCGATTTCTGATTGAATTTCTTCTAAGTAAGCAATTTCTTTTTTATTTAGGAGAAGTTGCTCATTAACAAATATAACTGCATTCTTTTGTTTTTGATATTTTTTAAAATATTTTTGTGCATTTTTTGAAGGTGAAATTTGATTGGATAATTGAATGGTCATTTCTTTTTCATTATCATAGAAATTAGGTAATGAAACTTCTGTCATTCCTTGTTTAACTAAGTGAAGATAAGTAGTTAATAATTCACCTTGGACCCGTAATTGATCCGCTGTTTCAGTATTTTTTAAAGTTTTTTCTAATTTTTTTTGTTTACCACGGTTCTTTTTGAGCTCATTTTTAACAACGCGGATTAAATGGCTACCTTGTTGTTGAACGCGGTCTTTATTTGCTTTATCGAGATAGTAAGTATCCAGCATTTCGCTTAATGAATCGAATTCTTGACCAGTACCAATTTCTTTATTTGGAATGGCCGAAAAATCAAGACGTTTGCCAGATAAAATAGTTGGTGTCGGTGTATCAAATTGTGTGAAGAAAGTTGACCAGCTGACACTAGGGTCTTCAACATTAGTATGAAGTGCAGTTGCAAGATCTAAACTAGATTGACCAGCGAGACCTTGATAGCTATTTTGAAGTTCCTTCGCTAGGACTTCCTTATTTGGAAACTCGGATAAAAGTTTTTTAAATGTATCAGTTGTATCTGTAAATGGATTTAATTTATCTTGAGCTGGTGGCTGACGATAGGTTGCACCAGGTATTAGCATACGATATCGATTTTGGTCTGAACTAATATGTTTAATGGTATCCAAAACCTTATCATTAGTTGGATTAATTAGTAGACAATTACTATAACGTCCCATCATTTCTAAACTTAAAATTAGAGGTTGTTCATCACCAAGTTCATTTCTAGTTAAAAATGAAAAATTAATAATACGATCATTAGCAATCTGATCAATTGCTACAAGTTGACCGCTCTCTAAATATTTACGAAGCATCATAGTAAAATTAGTTGGTGTTTTAGGATTTGAATAGGGAATATTTGTAATTTGTGCACGAGCATAACTTGAATGTGCAGATAATAGTAAGGGTTGATTCTTTCTATTTGCACGAATTGTAATAATAACCTCATTAGGGTAGGGTTGTGATATTTTTGAGACCCGACCACCGATTAGTTTGGTTCTTAGTTCACTAATCATTGCATGAGTAAAAACGCCATCAAATGACATTTAATCAACTCACTTTCTATAAAATATGTTTAATAACTACAAGTGTAACGTTTTAAACGATAAATCGCAAAGAATCATTATTGAATAGTTTTCTTGCCATTTTTAGTCTATATATTGTATAATGCAAGGTATATCGAATTTAAGGGGTCAACAAAATGAAAACAAGTCTTGAAAACTTACTATCAATTGATAAACAGTATAAAGTGATTTTACAACGTTTAACTAAAAAAAATCAATTAACAATATCTGAGTGGCAGTTATTAAAGAAAATAAGTGCTAAATTTAACACACAGGAAAAATTGGCCGTAGAAACAGATCTAGATATCTCAACACTAAGTCGACAATTAAAACGCTTAGTTGAAAAAGAAATGCTTGATAAGCATAGTATCGGTGACGATAAACGCCAATTGATTTATACAATGACTGAAATCGGCGTTGAGTCGTCAAAAGCAGTTGATAAAGGTTTTACTGAACTTGAAGCAACTATTTTTGAAAAGTGGCCAGAAGATGAACAAAATTTATTAAGAATATTATTAAATCGCTTAGACAAAAGTCTAACGAGGACTGACGTTTAAACCGTCATAAAATGAGGTGTTTAATTAATGAAAATAGCAATTGTAACAGATAGTACTTCGTACCTATCTAAAGATCAGATTGAAGAGAACAATATTACTATAATTCCTATCCCAGTCATTATTGACAATAAAATTTATAATGAAGGCGTTGATATTACAACTGAAGGATTCTATGAAAAATTAAAGACATCTGCATCCTTTCCAAGTACCTCACAGCCTTCTGTTGGGGAAATGATTAACTTATATGATAAATTAGGTAGCGAAGGCTATGATATTATTTTAAGTATTCATTTAACAAATACAATTTCAGGATTTATTGATAATTTAAAAAATATAGCACCAACAATTGAGTCAACTCGTGTGATACCGTATGATTCTGGTATCACAGTTATGTTAATGGGATATTTAGCTTTGGAAGCTGCTAAAATGGCTAAAGAAGATGCCTCTATCGATGATATCATTGCCCGATTAGATGATTTGAAGACAACGTTAGGTGAATATTTCATTGTTGATGATTTGCAAAATCTTGTACGAGGCGGTCGTTTGTCTAATGCTTCAGCCTTTATTGGAAGTGTTCTTAAAATTAAGCCAATTTTAACATTTGATAGTGTTTCAAATAAAATTGTTGCATTTGAAAAGATTAGATCAACTAAGAAGGCAATTAAGCGTGTAGAAGATTTATTTGAAGAGCATCGTGCATCTGTTGATTATCCTTTACGTGGACTTATTATTCATGCAAATGATGAAACGTCAGCAATTAAGTGGCAGACTAAAATGAAGAAGAAATATCCTGATATGACATTTGATATCAGTTACTTTGGACCAGTCATTGGGACACATTTAGGTGAAAAAGCATTAGCATTAGCGTGGATTAAAGACTTTGATCAAGCTTAAGAGTTATTAAAACTAACAACCGGTTTAATCGGTTGTTAGTTTTTTGTTTTCAAATAATAATTAAGATGTAACTGTGACTAGATAATAGTATGTCGGAGAAAATAATTTTAAGTTAATAGATAAAGTTTAAAAGCATCAAATGAGTGGTAAATTGAGACTTATCATATTAACACTATCCAACTTTAGTTAAAACACACAATTTAATGAAAGTTTAGTAGCGCAATATCTTACTGATTTTAAACAAGTCTATTTAAATTATCATTCGTTTTGTATTTGTATCTCGCTCATTTTATTTTATGTAAATATAATTTGTTCATCATAAAATATATTTACAATTATTATTCTCCAATAAATTATATAATTAACACTAATATTTGTAGATACATATCAAGCATGACGACCATAATTTGCCAAATTATGGTATTAGCTATATAAGGATTACTTAAAATCTAAAGTATTAAATATATTAGTTATTTTGTGAATAAACACTAATTTTAAATAATATGTATCATACTGTTTGATATAAGAACATTTTGCGTTCAACTTTCATTAAAGTTGAATTGTAACTCTTTAATGTGTTATTCTCTACGTATTAAACTATCCGTTATAATGAGGTGTATTTTTGAGAAAAGAAAAATATTTAGAATTAATTGAGAATGAATTACAGTACCAACCTTGGTATGCGCAGGAATACTATCAATCTAAATCTACAATCCCCCTATCCAATGCAACGTTATATCAATATTTAACAGAGTTTAGACGTTTTTTTGATTGGTTACTGGCAGAAGGTATTGTTAACGAAAAATCAATTAAGACAATCGATATTAGTGTTTTAGAACATTTAAAAAAGGAAGATATGGAACTATATAAATCCTCCCTACTTTCTAGAAGTAAATCAAATAATGCAAATAGCAACACACAACTCTCTAGGAGCACTGTAAATCGTTCTCTAACAGCGATTTCTTCATTGTTCAGGTATCTTTCTGAAGAAACGGAAAAAGAAGATGGAGAGCCATATTTTTATCGTAATGTGATGAAAAAAATTACTGTCGTAAAAGATAACGAAACGTTTGCTACACGTGCAGCAAATATTAAAGATAAATTAATGCTTGGAACTGAAGATCGTGATTATATTAACTTTATTGATCAAAAATATGCCGATTTGTTAAAGCCTAAAGGTCTTTCCTTTTTCAAACGGGATAAAGATCGCGATATTGCTATTAACGCTTTAATGCTAGGTAGTGGTTTACGGGTTTCAGAAGTTGCAAATAGTGACCTACCTGATTTAAATTTAAAAACAAATAATATTACCGTCATTCGAAAAGGTGGCAAGAAGGATACTGTGCCAATTGCACCGTGGGTAATCCCCTATCTTGTTAAATATATTGAAGTGCGTACAATGAACTATAAAGTAGATAAAATGGAAAAAGCCCTATTTTGTTCATCATATCGTGGAATTGGAAAACGCATTGAGAGTGGTACAATTGAAAAATTGGTAGCCAAGTACTCATCTGCATTTAAAGTCCGTGTTACGCCGCATAAACTACGCCATACACTCGCTTCTAAATTGTACCTAGAGACGAAGAATGAACAACTTGTAGCAACACAATTGGGTCAGAGTTCGACAAGTGCAACTGCGTTATATACCCATATGATTGATGAAGAACAACGGAATGCTATTAATAAATTATAAAATAAAAACGATTAACTCGATATTGAGTTAATCGTTTTTATTTTATGACTTTCCTTCCCATTCAGATTTGAAATTCTCAAGGAAATCTAACATAATTTGATGTCTATTTTTAGCCATTCGTTTTCCTGGTTCAGTGTTCATTGTTTCTGTAAGTGTCAATAACTTTTCGTAGAAATGGTTAATGACCGTTTGATTCTCAATATTCCTGTATTCTTCTGGGGTCATATTTCTTCTTGGACCACGATGTGGATCATATATTTTACTGCCAACATGTCCACCGTAATAAAAAGTTCTAGCAATACCGACAGCACCAATTGCATCTAATCGATCAGCATCTTGAACAACTTTTGCTTCTTCGGGCAAGTTAATAGTATTATCGTTCAATTGGTTTTTAAAAGAAATTGATTTAATAATTATTAAAATATCATTAATTTGAAGTGAAGTTAAATCAATAGATGTTAAAAAATTTGTTAAATTAGTTACTTCTTCTTTAACATTATCGACTACTTTATCATCAATTACGTCATGTAAATAACTACTAAGAACAATTATTAAATAATTGATATTATGAATTTCTGAGGCAATCGTTTTTGAATTTGTAACGACTCGTTCAATATGAGCAAAGTCATGTCCAGAAGTATCTGACGCTAATTTATTTTGCGTATATATTTTAACTGCTTGAATTTGTTCTTCAGGTAGCATCCTAAATTCTCCTTAAAATAAAAAAGCTTAGAGATAAAGTCTAAACTTTTAAGATTTTTTATTAAGCTTCAAAAACAGCTTGTAATTGAGGAACAACTTGTTTTTTTCTTGAAACAACACCAGGTAATGACAATTTGTTATCAGAAAGTTTTGTGTTGAAGGCTTTTTCAACCATTTCTTTAGGTTCTCCAACAACTAATAGTTCTGAATCACTGTCTAGGATATTTGTAACTAATAGTAAGAATAAATCATAATTATTAGCTTTACTATCATCTTCAATCGCTGAAACTAGTGCAGCTTCACGGTTAAAAACTTCTTCTAAATCAACGGTATTAACTTGAGCAACACGTACTGTTTTACCAGCCATATCAAAAGATTTGGCATCTCCGTTAATCAATTCTGTTTCAGTTTTGCTAGATAAATTAGTTCCAGCTTTTAACATATCTAATCCGTATACATTGTAATCAGTGTTACTAATTTTAGAAAGTGCTTTAGTTGCTTCAATATCAACTGGAGTCGTTGTAGGTGATTTGAATAACAATGTATCAGAAATAATAGCTGACATCATTAATCCTGCAATATTAGCAGGAATTTCAATATTGTTTTCATTAAACATTTTCCATAGGATGGTACTTGAACAACCGACAGCCTCTGCGCGGAAATTAAGAGGCATATTGGTTGTGAAATTAGCAATACGATGATGATCGACAACGTCTGTTACAACAAGATCAGCGATATCAGAAACACTTTGTTGAGATTCATTATGATCAACTAACATAACTGATTCAACCTCATTTTTAGCTGTTTCAATAATTCTTGGTTCAGGTTCATTAAAGTAATCTAAAACAAATTTTGTTTCTTCACTTAATGTTCCTAAGGTAACGGCTTCAGTATCGAAACCTAATTTATTTTGTAGATATGAGAATGCTTTAGCAGCTACAACTGCGTCTGTATCAGGACTTTGATGTCCAAAAATTAATTGTTTAGTCATTATTATAATCTCCTTTTTATTTGTTAATTTCTTTAAGTCGAGTCATGTAATCTTTTTCTTCTAAAAATTTATCAAATGCATTTAAAAAATGTTCATTTCTAGGAATTTCATCTTTATCTTTTCTAAAGACAAATGACAAATCAAATTTTATTTCTGGATCAAAATGAGATGTCCAAAGGTCTTTGCTTTCAGGATGAGCCGTTAAAAATGAAGTTGGTAATGCTGAATAAGCATGTGTTGCACGAGCAAATTTTAAAATCTGTGTGGGTGATGTAAATCTAGCAACACTCTTTGGCAGGTTAACTAATTGATTTTGATAAATTGTTTTAATTGTTTTATCAAGATAATAATCACTTGGATAAGTGACCCAAACATTATCAATTGTTTCTTGAAGTCTAACTTTCTTTTTAGAAGATAACTTTTCATTATGATGTAAAAACAATAAATCTTCAGTAAAGATTTTCTTACTTTCGTATGGTTTCCAGTTTTTAATACTTTCATCTGGAAGATACATAATAGCTAAATCAATTTTATTATTCTCAAGTTCACTCCAAATTTCTTTACGCGTTAGTAAATGGAATGACACAATAATATCTGGATTATTTTTATAGTACTGGATAACAAAATCATCAAACACTTCGTCTTCGATTGAAGCCAAAATCCCGATAGTAATTTCTCCTTGTGTTGCACTTGTTGATTGTTGAATTTCATTCGTTGCTTTATTTAATGTTTCATAGATTTGGTGTGTTGCATCTAGCATTGTATAGCCAGCATCAGAAAGATGTAATTTTTTACCAACAGAATAAAAAAGTGGTGCACCAACTGTTCTTTCTAATTTTTTAATTTGCTGTGTTAATGCAGGTTGTGTGATTCCTAATATTTGGGCTGCTTGCGTATAATTCATTATATCTGCAAGCTGTAAAAAATATGTTAACGTTTTTGATGAAAATATATTTTCTTGCTTTGTTTTCATATTAGCGTGATCTCCTCAGTTCTAGAAATTAATAGTCATATTAGTATAATAAGCGTAATAAAAAAAAAGAGCAAACAAATTTGCCTTTTTTTAACAATTTAATTATTAATTAATCTCATTTAAATTATTAGGTATTCCTAATTGTTCTGTATCAATAACAAATGAACCATTTGAATATCTATCAGATAGCGGATATGACATTGGTTCGATAATAAATTCATTGCCACTTTCAGTAAGGGCATTTAAATTCACATCTTTAGTAATGAGTTTCATGCCAACGACTCTATGAGGTTCCTTCTTAAGCTCTCTAAGAACAAGAACGCCACGTTTCGCCCTACTTGTCGAGCTCACTTCTGATACAGCCATACGCTTAAATGAACCGCGCTGTGTTAATAATCCAATCTGACTATGTTCAGTTACTAAACAAGTAGCGGCAACATAATCATCCTTCTTAAGATTCATCGCGATTACACCAGCTGCTTTAGATCCGACAACAGGAACTTCTTCGAGAGGATACTTTAATCCATACCCATCATGTGAAGCACTAAAAATGAATAACGAGTCATCCGTTTCTTTCAAGTATGAAATCAAGATAACATCATCGTTAGCTTCCTTCAATTTCATGAATTTACTTGCATGACCTTTATAAGTTCGTCCGGGTTGTAAGTCGGAAACCAGTGTTTGTTTAATGAATCCATTTTTAGTTGCAAAAACAAATTTACCAGGGACATTCACTTTTTTGAAAGAAAATGCTTTAATTAAATATTCATCAGTATCTAATCCAATAGTTTGTGAAATATGTTCCCCAGTATCTTTCCACTTTGCCTCAGTTATTTCATGAATTGGACGGTAAATCATATTTCCCTTATTTGTAAACATAAATAGATGATCTAATGTGTTAACAGATTCATTAAATACAATTTGATCTTCGTTTTTCAAACCATTCTCATTTACTCCTGAGGCGTTAAATGACCGTAATGAGCTACGTTTGAGATAACCATCACGGCTAACTAATACTTGAACATCTTCGGGAGTTACTAAAACTGCTGTTTCAATCTTAATGTCTTCAATATGTTCTTGAATTTCAGTTAGTCGAGGTGTGGCATATTCTTTAGATACTTGTTTAAGCTCTTTTTTCACAACATCAGATAACTTACTAGGATCTGCCAATATTGCTTTGTAATCAATAATTTTTGCAGCAAGCTCTGCATTTTCTTTTTCAAGCGCAGTCACATCTGTATTAGACAAGCGGTACAGTTGTAATGAAACAATTGCTTCAGCTTGTTTTTCTGTGAAATCGAACAGATCCATTAAGCTTAATTTAGCACTCTTTTTATCTTTACTTGCACGGATTGCTTTAATTACTTTATCTAAAATTGATAAAGCTTTAATTAACCCTTCAACGATATGTTGACGAGACTCAGCCTTTTTTAAATCAAATTCAGTTCTTTTTTTCGT
Organism: Dellaglioa sp. CoH-57-MRSF-17; assembly: GCF_056782015.1. The sequence goes on from NZ_JBXAXY010000002.1 coordinate 231,833, forward strand.
AACACTTAATTGATACTCTAAGTACGAAGATAAGAATTTTTTTAAGCCAACTAACTCAGGTCGTTGATGGTTAATTGCAACCATATTGAAATTATACGAAATTTGTAAATCAGTATTTTTAAATAAATAATTTAAAATACCTTGTGCATTGACGTTGCGTTTTAATTCAATTGCAATTTGTAGTCCTTCACGATCACTTTCATCTCGAACTTCAGCAATCCCATCAACTTTTTTTAATAAGCGAATTTCATCCATCTTTTTAACAAGAACAGCTTTATTCACTTCGTATGGAATTTCTGAAATAATAATTTGTGTTTTACCACCCTTTAGTTCTTGAATCTCAGTTCTAGAACGAACGACTACTTTACCACGCCCCGTTTTATAAGCACTCTGGATGCCGGATAGTCCTTGTAAAATACCACCGGTTGGAAAATCGGGGCCCTTAACGAATGACATTAATTTATCTAAAGTCGCATTTGGATGACCAATTAAATAAACAACGGCATCAACAACCTCGCTTAAATTATGAGGTGGAATTTCAGTTGCATACCCAGCTGAAATTCCCGTTGCACCATTTACTAACAAATTAGGAAATCTTGCTGGTAAAACAGTTGGTTCATACTCCGTATCATCAAAATTCAATACGAAATCAACCGTTTCTTTTTCAATATCACGTAGCATTTCAGTCGCAATTTTACTTGTACGAGCTTCTGTGTAACGCATTGCGGCAGGAGAATCACCATCCATTGACCCATTATTTCCGTGCATTTCAATTAATGGTGTTCGTAATTTCCAGTTTTGACTCATACGGACCATAGCTTCGTAAATTGAGCTATCTCCATGAGGATGAAAATTACCCATAACATTTCCGACAGATTTAGCAGATTTTCTAAACCCTTTATCATATGTGTTACCATCTTGATTCATTGCGTATAAAATACGACGTTGAACAGGTTTTAGGCCATCACGTATATCAGGTAAAGCACGTTCTTGAATAATATATTTAGAATAACGACCAAATCGTTCACCCATAACATCTTCTAAGGTCAGCTCTTGAATTTTTGATGTATCTTTTTCTATAGCCAAATTAATAATCCTCCTTCCTTAGTCAGTCGTTGTTTGATCTTCAAATAATGTTAAATCTTCTTCATTTTTTAAATCAGTAACTTGTTTACTTGATACCTTATCAAGGATACTACCGTCCTCTTCAAGTGAAAATTGAACATTTTCTTCAATCCAATTTCGACGAGGTTCTACCTTGTCGCCCATTAAGGTTGTCACTCTTTTTTCAGCAAGTGCAGGATCATCAATTCGAATTCTAACTAAAGTTCTTGTCATTGGATCCATAGTTGTTTCCCATAATTGATCTGCATTCATTTCGCCCAGACCTTTAAATCGTTGTAGGTTGTAACCACGTCCAATTTTTGTTGTTGCTTTATCAAGCTCTTCATCGGTCCAAGCATAGATACTCTCTATTTTTTTACCCGTTCCTTTTTGAATTTTATATAAAGGTGGTAAAGCAATATAGATTTTCCCAGCATCAATTAGTGGACGCATATATTTATAGAAAAATGTCAATAATAAGGTTTGGATGTGCGCACCATCAGTATCAGCATCAGTCATGATAATAATTTTATCGTAGTTACTGTCTTCGAGCTTAAATTCAGCACCAACACCTGCGCCAACTGTATAAATCATTGTATTAATTTCTTCATTTTTTAAAATATCTTGTAATTTTGCCTTTTCAGTATTCAATACCTTACCACGTAAAGGTAGAATGGCTTGGAATTTGCGTTCACGACCTTGTTTAGCTGAACCACCGGCAGAATCACCTTCGACTAAAAACAACTCATTTTTCTTAGCGTTTTTCGATTGTGCAGGTGTTAATTTCCCAGATAATAAGCGATCATTTTTCTTTTTCTTTTTCCCATTTCTTGAATCATCACGAGCCTTACGAGCTGCTTCTCGAGCCTCTCTAGCTTTAATTGATTTTCTAACAAGTTCTTGTGCAAACTCACCATTTTCCATCAAATAAAACCCAAGTTTTTCACTCAGAACGCTATCGACGATAGATCTTGCTTCGGGTGTACCTAATTTACCCTTCGTTTGTCCTTCGAATTGCAATAACTCTTCAGGTATTCGCACTGAAATGACTCCTGAAAGGCCCTCTCGAACATCACTACCTTCTAAATTACGATCTTTATCTTTTAAAAGACCTAATTTTCTGGCATATTCGTTAAATGCTTTTGTCCAAGCAGACTTCATTCCTGCTTCATGTGTACCACCATCTTTTGTCCGAACGTTATTAACAAAGGACATTAAGTTTTCTGAGTAGCCATCATTATATTGTGCTGCAACTTCTACTTCAATTTTATCTTTAATGCCATCAAAATACATCACTTCGCCAAGTGTATCTTTGTCTTCGTTTAAATAAGCAACGAATTCTTTAATACCTTCTTCAAAATGATAGATATCTTGTTTATCAGTTCTTTCATCTGTTAAAACAATTTTGACACCACGTAATAAAAAGGCAGACTCTTTTAATCTTTCAGCTAAAATATCATACTTATAAATTGTAGTTGAAAAAATACTTTCATCGGGTTTAAAAGTTACTGTTGTTCCATTTGCTCGTTTAGTTGCACCTAATTTTTTTAAAGTCCCAACTGGATGCCCACCATTTTTAAACTTTTCTTCATAACGAATACCATCACGAACGGTATCAACTGTTAATGATGAAGATAATGCGTTAACGACACTTGCGCCAACGCCATGTAGTCCACCAGACGTTTTATATCCGCCTTGGCCAAATTTTCCACCAGCATGTAAGACAGTGAAGATAACTTCAACAGTTGGTATTCCTGATGCATGCATACCAATAGGCATACCACGACCATAATCTACAACAGTAATACTGTTATCACTGTGGATTGTAACGTCGATTTGTGAACCATATCCTGACAAGGCTTCATCAACTGCGTTATCAACAATCTCGTAGACAAGATGATGTAATCCCTTGCCATCTGTCGACCCAATATACATACCAGGTCGTTTTCTAACTGCTTCTAGTCCTTCAAGAACTTGAATTGAATCATCATTGTATTTTGTTTTATTTTGATTAGTCATTCAGTTAAACGCCCCTTACTCTGTATTCCTACAGTAACGTTACTATAATAACCTATTCTTTTTTAAAATGTAAAGAGAAATCCGAATAGATGTTCTATTTTATAAAAAATTTTGGTGTCTTCTTAAAAGAATGTTAAAATACTACTTATTGGATTTACTGGCTGAAAGGAGTGAATTATCATGGGTACAATCATATTAATGTTGATTATCGCTTATATTTTAGGATCAATTCCATCAGGGGTTTGGATTGGAAAATATTTTTATCAAAAGGATATCAGAAATTTTGGTAGTGGTAATGTTGGTACAACTAATACTTATCGAGTTCTTGGACCAAAAGCAGGGACTGTTGTCTTAGTGATGGATATATCAAAAGGAATTATAGCTGCAAGCCTCCCTTATATGTTTGGGGTCGCATCAACCGTTAGTCCTTTACTAATTGGTGTAGGTGCAGTAGCTGGACATACATTCTCAATATTTACTGGATTTAAAGGTGGTAAGGCAGTTGCTACTGGTGCGGGTATTTTATTACCGTATAATCCGCTATTTTTTCTTATCGCTTGTACCATGTTTATTTCTTTAATACTTTTAACGAGTATGGTAAGTGTTGCAAGTGTCATTGGATTTATTGGTATTACGATAACAGCGATATTATTTCAAGATTGGTTATTAACTAGTATTGCAGGTATTTTGACTATATTTGTTATTTATAAACATAGAGACAACATAAAACGTATTTTAAATGGTACTGAGAGTATGGTACCTTTTGGTCTTGGATTATATTTACGAAATAAAAAAAATCGATGATTATTTCATCGATTTTTTTTTTAAAATACTGTGATTTCATACGAACCTTCGAACGATTTATTTTTTTCTAACGTATAAATATTACTTTTATCTGATAAATTACCAGTAGATTCAATATTATCAGCTACTCCCCACCATGGTTCAATACAAACAAATGGTGAATTTTCAGGATATTTCGACCAGATACCAACGTAATCTGCACCATTTAATGTCACGGAAACACCATGATCATCTTCAGGTGTTGAAAGTAAGATAGTCGTTTCTAGTTGTTTCAATTCGTAAATTAAGGCATCATTTTTGAATGTTTCGCGAGATAACTTAATAGGTTCGTTGAACTTAACTGATTTTGCATTTTCGATATCGCTAAAAGGTCCAACTAGTGGAATTTGACGTCTTTCAACATTTGGTGCCACTTCAATTTGATAATTTTCTAGATTTAAATAAGCATTTTTAAGTGGTACGTTAAATGCTGGGTGTCCTCCGATAGAAAATAACAAAGGATTTTCATCGGGGTTATAAACATCGTAAATTACTTTTATTTGATGATTAGTTAAAATGTAATGTAATCTCAATCTAAAATTAAACGGATACTTTGAGATTGTTTCTGGGGATGAACCTAATTCCAGAACAACTGATGTTTTACTTTTAGAAACCACTGTAAAAAGCATGTCACGGGCAAAGCCATGTTGACCCATTTTATATGTTTTATGATCATACGCATATTCATCATTTTTTAAACGCCCAACAAATGGAAACAATACTGGGGCATGTCTACCCCAGTATTGTTTATCTGCTTGCCAAATATATTCAATAGATGTGTCATTTCCGGTAATACTGATTAATTCAGCACCTTGTTCAGCAATTTTGACTGTGATGAAATCATTTTTAAGTTCAACTGTCATTTTAGTTCACCCTATCCTATAAAATATAACGACTAAGATCTTTATCAGCAACGATGTTACCAATTTTGTCTTCAACATAACTTTCAGTAATTGTTATGTCACCCATTTGCATATCTGGACCCTCAAATAGTAAATCTTCAAGTAATTTTTCAAGAATTGTATGCAGTCTGCGTGCACCAATATTTTCAGTATCGTGGTTAACGTTGTAAGCAATTTCAGATATTTTCTCAATTGCTTCAATTGTAAATGTCACATTAATATTATCAGTGCCAATTAAAGCAATATATTGTTTAATTAAGGCATTATGAGGTTCTGTAAGAATTTTAACAAAATCTGCTTGGCTCAAATCATCTAATTCAACTCGAATTGGGAAACGACCTTGAAGTTCAGCAATTAAATCGCTAGGTTTACTTTCATGAAAAGCACCTGATGCAATAAACAAGATATGATCAGTATTAATAACACCATATTTAGTTGAAATTTGAGAGCCTTCAACAATTGGTAAAATATCACGTTGTACGCCTTCTCTAGAAACTTCACCACTATTTTTTTGAGATTTTGAAGTAATTTTATCAATTTCATCAATAAAAATAATTCCAGTGTTTTCAGCACGTTCAATTGCAGCTTGATTGATATCTGCTACATTAACTAATTTTTTTGATTCTTCACGAATTAAAATTTTACGGGCTTCTGCTACGGTTAACGTTCTTTCTACTTGGCGTGTTGGTGTTAATGCACTTAAGGTATCTCCTAAGTCGATGCCCATTTGTCCCATCATGCCATTCATACCAGAAGGCTGTTTAGGTTCATCAACTTTAATTGTCACTTCGTTATTTTCTAATAAACCACGACTTAGTTGTTCCGATACAGATAGTCGTTCATTTCTAATGTCGTCAGTGACCTCCTCTTCATCTTTTGCATCTAATCCGGCAGGTATTTGACCTTTTTGAATTTGAGACATCATTTGCATAAGATTAACATTCTCGGCTTTTTTTTGTTTTTTAATACCTGGAACTAGAAGTTTTACAAGTCGTTTATCAGCCATACGTTCAGCTGCGCCTGAAACACGGCCATATTGAGCATCTTCTTCTAATTTAATTGACACGTCAACCAAGTCACGTACCATTGATTCAACATCACGTCCAGCGTAACCAACTTCAGTGAATTTTGTTGCTTCAACTTTAATAAATGGTGCTTCAAGCATTGTTGCCAAACGACGAGCAATTTCAGTTTTACCTACACCAGTTGGCCCAATCATCATTAAATTTTTAGGTGTAACATCTTTTTGCATTGATTCAGAAAGTTGCATCCGACGATATCTATTACGTAATGCAACAGCAATGGCCTTTTTTGCATCATTTTGACCGATAACGTATTGATCTAGTTCTGTAACAATCTGTTTTGGTGTTTTATCACTTATAGTCATAAATTTACCCGCTTTCTATAATTCTTCTGAGATGACATGATGGTTAGTAAAAATATCAATATCACCGGCAATATTAATTGATGCCTCAGCAATTTCTTTAGCTGACATATCAGTTGTATGATGCTTAAGTGCCTTTGCAGCAGACAAAGCAAAATTTCCGCCAGATCCGATTGCTAAAATGTCATCGTCAGGTTCAATTACTTCTCCACTACCAGAAACTAATAACATTTCATTACTGTTCATTACAATCAAAAGTGCTTCTAATTTTTGTAAGGATTGTTCACTACGCCAATCCTGAGCTAATTCAACTGCTGCACGTTGTAAATTACCACTAAATTCATTTAATTTTTTTTCAAATCGTTCTTCAAGATTAAATGCGTCGGCAACGCTACCAGCGAAACCAACAACTACTTGATCGTTATATATGCGACGAACTTTTCTAGCAGTCCCCTTCATAATAACTTTTTCACCCATTGTGACTTGGCCATCACCGGCCATTGCACAGTGACCATTATGCTTAACGGCACAAATTGTTGTTGCATGAAATGAAACAGTTGCCATAATAAACTCCTCCATGTTACTCATTTATTGTATAAAAAAACTTCATTGAACGCTACTACTGTAGCACAACAATGAAGTATAACTCAATTATTTTATCAGATATTTCATAAATATTTAAAGACTTGGTTTAACAATTGCTAAATGCTCTAGAGCACGATTTGCAACCGCTTGATTTTTTTCTTGTTTATCTCGAATTTTTGTGCCTAATTTAGGGATAATACCAAAGTTAGCATTCATCGGCTGAAAATGTTTACCACTGGCATGTGTTATATAATGGGCCATAGCTCCCATCACAGTTGTTTTAGGAAGTACGACTAGCTCTTCTCCTAAAACAAGATGTGCGGCATTGATCCCTGCTAATAATCCACTTGCAGCACTTTCTACATAGCCTTCAACACCTGTCATTTGACCAGCAAAAAATAAATCATTTCTAAATTTAGACTGATATGTTGGTTCCAGTGTATCAGGAGAACGCATAAATGTATTACGATGCATAACACCATAACGAACAAATTCAACATTTTCTAAACCTGGAATTAGTGAGAAAACATTCTTTTGTTCGCCCCATTTAAGATGCGTTTGGAAACCAACAATATTGTATAAGTCACCGACTGCATTGTCTTGACGCAATTGGACAACGGCAAAAGGTGTTCTACCAGTCTTAGGGTCTTCTAATCCAACTGGTTTTAAAGGGCCAAATAACATTGTTTTAGCGCCTCTTCTAGCCATTTCTTCAATTGGCATACAACCTTCGAAAAATTTTTCATCTTCAAAATCATGCATTTCAGCAGTTTCGGCCCCTATTAGTGCCTTATAAAAGGTTATAAATTCCTCTTTAGTCATTGGACAATTAAGGTATGCAGCATCACCTTTATCATATCGTGATTTTAAGTAGATTTTATCCATATTTAATGATGATTTTTCTAAAATTGGTGCAGCTGCATCATAAAAATAAAGTCCCTCACTACCATTTAATTGTTTAATTGATTCTGCTAAACCTGATGATGTTAAAGGACCTGTCGCAACAATTGTTGGACCTTTTGGTAGTTCAGTTAACTCTTCATTGATAACCGTAATATTTTCATGATTTTTAACTAAATCAGTTATCTCACCAGAAAATTTATCACGGTCAACGGCTAGCGCACCGCCAGCCGGAATTGCATTATGGTCAGCTGACTTCATAATAACTGAATCTAACTGTCTCATCTCTTCCTTCAAAAGACCAACGGCATTCGTAATTTGATTAGCTCTTAAAGAATTCGTACAAACTAGTTCAGCAAAATTCTCAGTATGATGCGCTGGTGTCATTTTGATAGGGCGCATCTCGTATAAATTAACATGAACTCCTCGCTTGGCAATCTGCCATGCAGCTTCACTACCGGCAAGACCAGCACCGATTACATTAACGCTAGTATTTTCCATTATATAATCCCCCTGCTAGTTAGATTCAATTATTTTTGAACCGCTTCTTCATAGTCACAATTACTACATTTGACTTGTTTTCCACCTTTTACTTTTTTCTCAATTAAATAATGTTGACATTTTGGACATTCGCGACCAATAGGTTTATCCCATGATACGAATTCACAATCTGGGTATCTTGAGCAACCATAGAATAAACGATTTCGTTTAGATTTACGTTCAATTACTTCCCCTTGCTGACACAATGGACAAGTTACACCAATTTCTTTAACGATTGCTTTTGTATTACGACAATCTGGAAAACGCGTACATGCAAAAAATTTACCATATCGGCCCATCTTAATAACCATCGGTGACCCACAAATTTCACAATTAAATCCAGCTGGTTCATCTTTAATTTGAACTTTCTCAATTGTTTCTTGGGCATGTTCAACATTTTTTGAAAATGGTTTATAAAAATCATCAACAACTTTAACCCAATTTTCGTCTCCGACTTCAATGTTATCAAGACCTTTTTCTAATTCAGCAGTAAATTTAACATTCACAATATCACTAAAATAAGCTTCAATCATATCATCTACAATTTCACCCAGTTCAGTTGGTTCAAAACGCTTAGCAATTAATTTCACATAATATCGACGTTGAATAGTATCCAAGGTTGGTGCATACGTTGATGGACGTCCAACACCATTTTCTTCAAGTGTTTTAATTAAATTTGCTTCAGTGAATCTAGCAGGTGGCTGAGTAAAATGTTGGTTAGGCTGATTTTTAGCTAACTTAACATGATCGCCAACTTTTAAATCCGGTAAAATATTATCAGTCTTTTTGTTATCCTCATAAATTTTTGTATAACCTGCAAACTTAGTCTTTGACCCAGAAGTATGATAAGTAACGCCATTTTGTTCAATAGATACAGACATTGTATCCATTACAGCTGGTGTCATTTGACTGGCAACAAATCGCGACCAAATTAATTTATATAACTTCATTTGATCATTACTTAAATAATCCTTCATTGAAGCAGGTGTACGTAAAACAGAGGAAGGTCTAATTGCTTCATGTGCGTCCTGTGCACCTTCTTGTAATTTACCTTTGCGTGGCTTAATAGCTGCATAATCTTCACCATACTTTTCGTGTAAAAATTGAGCAGTTTCATGTTTGGCAGTCGTAGATACACGAGTCGAGTCGGTACGCATGTAAGTGATTAAACCAACAGTACCCTGTTTTCCGAGATGAATTCCTTCATATAATTGTTGTGCAACCATCATCGTTTTTCTTGTACGAAAGTTTAATTTTCTATTAGCATCTTGTTGCATTGTACTTGTAGTAAATGGTAAAGCTGGAAATCTTTTACGTTCTTTTTTTGTGACAGCGGTGATATCAAAATCTTGTTTTGTATCAATTAATGCCATTACTTTTTTAACATCTTCATTATCATGAAGTGCTTTTTTCTTTCCCTTAATACCATAAAAAGCTGCATCAAATTTCTCTTTACCTTTTTTAAATTCAGAATCAATAGTCCAGTATTCCTCTGGTATAAATGCACGAATTTCTTTTTCTCTATCAATAATTAAATTCAAAGCAATAGACTGAACTCGACCAGCACTTAAGCCTTTTTTTATTTTAGCCCATAATAAAGGACTAATTGAATAACCAACTAATCTATCTAAAATACGGCGAGCTTGTTGTGCATCAACTAAATTCATATCAATTGATCTAGGATCATTAAAAGCATTTTTAACTGCATCTTTTGTAATTTCATTAAAAACAACACGATTTTTGTCCGTGATATCTAAATCTAAAATATGAGATAAATGCCATGCAATTGCCTCGCCTTCACGATCAGGATCGGCTGCTAGATAAACATTTTTAGCTTTTTTAGCTTCTTTTTTTAAACTTTTAATAACATCGCCTTTACCACGAATTGAAATGTAATGAGGATCATAGTTGTTTTCAACGTCAACTCCCATTTTACTTCGTGGTAAATCTCTAATATGTCCAAGACTAGCGACAACATGGTAGTTGCTGCCTAGGTATTTTTCAATTGTTTTAGCCTTAGAAGGTGATTCAACAATAACTAGATTTTTTTTTGCCGGCGTTCTCTTTTTCTTTTTGGTTACTGGCATAATTGAACTCCTTCGTAGTATTTATATTGTAAGCAATAACATTTTTAAAATCGTTAGTAATCTTAAAGCATATTAGAGAGACTTGTCAAGCGTAACTAGTTTTCATAGAACTCTGCAAGTATCTGTTCACCGTTAATAATCGGCATTGCACCGGCTATTATTAGTTCATTACACCCAAGTGAAAGAGGACTAATAATTGATCCGGGTACAGCTAGTACTGTGCGATTTTCTTGCAATGCTAAATTGGCAGTTATAAGACTACCACTATGGTGTTTAGCCTCTGTAACTAATAAGCATTCACAAAGGCCTGCAATAATTCGATTTCTTTCAGGGAAATGATTACGTTGTGGTCCTGTATTCAGTCCGTACTCAGATAATAAAAGTCCCTTTTTGCTAATTTCAATTTGTAAATCTTCATTAATTTTTGGATAATAAATATTTAAACCTGTCCCAATAACAGCAATTGTATCTGCTCCGTTAGCTATTGTAAATTGGTGTGCCAAGGTATCAACGCCGGCTGCTAATCCGCTTAAAATTACCTTATCATTTTGGATACTATTTGGTAATAATAATCGTATTACTTCTATTGAGTAGTCAGTTCTTTGCCGAGCACCAACAACAGCAAGTGATTGTCGATTTAATAATTGCGTATTTCCTCGCATAAAAAGAACAATTGGTGGTCGATAGCATTCTTTTAGTCGATACGGATAGTCCTCATCAATAATAGTCACAATTGTTGAATGTAACTTATTGGTAATAACCTCATTTTTCAATGAAATACTAGTGTAAGCTTTACTGAAACTAGCTATTTTTTTACTATTTAAATTTAAAATGGATTTAATTACATCTAGAGTTAAATCAGTACAACTTGGATTCTGTTGTAACCAATCAAAAATTTTATTTTCGCCAATATACGTTATTTCAGAACATAGTCTAAGTTTAATTAAAGTGTCTCTTATTGTCATTGTTTCTCCTTATTAGTCATTAATACTAATAAGGTACGCAATTTATTTCATTATTTTTTTAGAATAGATTTAATTGGTTCAAATGTTCGACGATGAATTGGAGTGACTCCTAATTTGCTAAGTCCTGCTAAATGTTTTTTAGTTCCATATCCATCATTATGATTGAAATCGTATCCTGGATATAATTCATTGTAAAAGTTCATGAGATGATCTCGGTAAACCTTAGCAACGATACTAGCAGCAGCAATACTAGCACTTTTAGAATCGCCTTTAATGAAACTTTCCTGCGGAATATCGCTATCAATCGTCATAGCATCAATCAATAATTGTTGTGGTTTCACGTCCAATGAATTAACAGCTTCTAACATAGCAATTCTTGATGCTTGATATATATTAACTTCATCAATTGTTTGATTATTTATCACAGATATACCAACTGAAACAGCTGTAGCTAATATTTCAACGTATAATGCTTCACGCATAGATGCAGATAATTTTTTCGAATCATTCACGTCAATTAGATTGAAATTATGAGGTAAAATAACTGCTGCACTAACAACTGGACCAGCTAACGGTCCTCTTCCAACCTCATCAATACCAGCGATGTAAGGAATACCATTCTGCCATAGGTCTCTTTCTATTACTAACCTACGATTAAATAATTCTTGGTGTTCAACTAGTTTTTTTTGTCTATTATTATATTGGATTAAAAGCTTAATAACTCCTTTGCGAGAGTCTTTAGCTATTTCTTGCATAAAATTATCCGATGGATTATTCAATAAATGTTCTTTTACTTGAGAAATTGTAAATTTGGTCACAACTATTCGCCACCCAATTGAGGGATTTCTAAGGTATAACGACCAAGTTTACCTTGTCTAATATCAAATATAATTCTCTCACTCGCACGATCATAATCTTCTTTGAAACCCATTTTTTTTGTTAAATCTAATAATAAATCAACATTACTTAACTGCATTTGTTCATCCGTTAATTTATATTTCTCTTGTAATGCCTTTGGATTTGTTTGTTTAAAATGTTCTAACCCGTATAATGCAATGTCATCTTTTGCATATAAAGAGTCTTTTATTGCTCCTGTTAAAGCAAGACGTTTACCGATTTCTTGATCTTCAAATTTGGGCCATAAAATACCTGGTGTATCTAAAAGAGACATTGATTTTCCGGCTTTTAACCATTGCTGTGCTTTTGTCACCCCAGGTCTATTTCCAGTTATGGCGACATTTTTACTTAACAAATGATTTAGTAACGTCGATTTTCCAACATTCGGAATTCCGATACACATTACCTTAACTCGTTGTTGGAGGATACCTTTACTTTCTCGTAACGCTATTTTATCTTTTAAAACAACGTTAATTTTTTTCTCGATAGCGTTAAGTTGTCCGTGTTGACTATCTACTGCAACTGCCGGAATTCCTTTGTTTTCATAGTACTGTAGCCAACGTGCAGTAACGTTCGGATCGGCCATATCTTTTTTTGTTAAAACCATAATATGAGGTTTTGTTGCAAGTAATTGCTCAAGTTGCGGATTTCTAGATGATTCAGGCAATCTTGCATCAACTAATTCAAGTACGATATCTACTAAGTTTAATTTTTCCTTTACTAATCTTAAGGCTTTTGCCATATGTCCTGGGAACCATTGGATTACTGTCATTTAAATTCTCCTTGTTAAGCCAAGTAAACTTTTAATTAACTTGCTTAATTCTTTATATTTAACTCTCTTAATCAGAATACCTTAATTTGTGCACAAAAAGAAGAGAGTTCCGCTATTTAGTTTCGCCCTCTTCAGTCTTTTATTAATTTGTTAACGATTTAATTGCCGCATCATAGGCAGGATCATTTTTTGAAATTTTTTTCTGAACTAATGTTTCAATTTTTAAAGCAGTATCTTTGTTAACTTCGCCCGTTTGAGTTAAAGTATTTTCTTTTTGTAACATTTTTACTGCATTAACCGTTGATGTACCAAAGTAACCATTATTTTTGTCTTTATAATAATTAAGTGCGCTTAAGTAAACTTGAATCGTTTTAACTTGAGGTGTAACGTCTTCATATTTATATGTTTTATCAGTATTAATTAGTGGTGAATAAGCATACGCAGGATAATCAGCTGAAATAGTAGGCTTAATCCCTTTTTTATTAATCCAAGAACCATCAGGTGTTAGCCATTTAGCAATGGTAACTTTTAATTCTGTTTTATCTGTAAAGGTATTGATTGTTTGGACGGTACCTTTTCCATAAGATGTTGACCCAATTAATTTATCATTACCAGATTGGTTAAGTGCGGCTGCTAAAATTTCAGAAGCACTTGCACTATCTTTATTAATGACAACAGCTGTTTTTTCTGTGACTTTAAATCCTGAGTCATATTTTTTACCAGCCTTATATACTTCAGGAGAACCCGTTTTGCCTTGTACCTGCATAATTGTTTGACCATCTTTTAAGAACATTGATCCAATCGCTAATGCTTGATCCATAAGGCCACCTGGATTATCACGAACATCAATGACAAACGATGTAGCGCCATCTTTTCTAAGTGACTTCACTGCAGATTTGACTTCGTTAGATGTATCCTCAGAAAATGTACTAATTTGAATATATCCTACTTTTTTATTCTTTTTCGAAATACTACTATAGACTGTTTTAACAGGAATATCATCTCGTTTTATTGAAACATTAAATGTTGATGAATCACGTTTAATAGTTAGTTTCACTATTGTTCCTTTTTTACCTCTAATTTTTGAAACAGCTTTTTCTAAACTGAGACCATAAATAGATTTACCATCTATTTTTTGGATAATATCATCTGTCTTCAAACCAGCCTTTTTAGCTGGTGTTCCTTTAATAGCTGAAACAATCTGAATATTTTTCTTGCTAATTTTGACTTCAGCACCGATTCCAACAAATTTACTAGAAATAGTTGAATTTAAATTAGTCGCATCTTCTTTACCTAAATAGGCCGTAAATTTATCTCCAGTAGAGTCGACCATACCATTGATAGCCCCATCGACTAATTTTTTCTTACTGATATTTTTATAATAAGAATTATTTAGTGCCGAATAAACAGACTCAATTTTGGCTAAATCTGAACTAGTCGTTTGTAATGACCCAACTAATGTATTAATTTGACTAATTGCAAAAAAATACATTGCAGCAGCTCCGACTATAAAAGATAAACAAATTGACCCTATTAAGGTCCAAAAATGACGACCAAATCTAAAACGTTTTTCTTTTTTATCTTTTTCCATAATTTAATTCCCCACTAATTCATTTTGTCTAAATATCGGGCCCAAGCGTCATCAAAAATTGTCATTGAAGGTAAATATCCTGCATTTAATTCAAGATAATTAGAAAGAAAGTCATACTTATCTGACAATTTAGGAAAACTTTGATCATAAAATGCATTATTTGCAAATTGGGACACCTCATCCGTACCGTGATCATTGCGTTCGGTCATTAAAAATTGATAAAATGTTTGTCTCATAAATTGATACCTCATTTAATTTAAAGGGATAGAAACATCGAATTTAAAAACATTCGTTTTTAAATCAATTTTGGTTGCACTAGCTTGTATACCATTCTCAATATCTAGTTTTTTTAAGTTAAGCATAATTGTTTGTTCTTTGCTATTAATCGTAATCCAATTTGGTAAATCATATGCATTTTTTACATAATCCATTATAAACTTTTTAGGAACTGGTAATGAACCTACAGCAACAGATTTTGCTTTTAACAAGATATTACCATCATCTGTTACAACTGGATCTGAATATAATGTGAATGAAATATTTTGTCCTAAAATTTTTGTTGTGCCCATTAATATAGCAGATTTATCTACTAAAAACCGATATTTAATTGATTGACCTTTTTGAATTGATTTTAAATAATAATTAATGGTTCCGTTAAGTTGTTCCTTGTTCATTTCCACGCTTAGTTCTGTTCTTTTTGTTGCTTTTGAAGTGGTTTGAGTTGTTAGTGTCTTTTGATCTTGGGATTGGTTCATAATACTAACGGAAAAATAAAGTAGTACGCCAATCAATAAAGAAAATAATATGATAAACGCAACTTTCCATGCGTTAAAAGTGGTTGATGTTTTTTCTGTTCTTTTCGGCATAATTCTCCTCATTATTTAAATAAATGATGTTCTTCCATTGATTTGAACAACAAATCAGTCATTTTTTTATAACCTTTTTTATTTGGATGAAAATGATCAGTTATAGAAATATAGTTATTTTTTTCATCTTTTTCTTGCAAGACACTTTCAAGATTAAAACTAGATAAATCAGATAAGTCTGAGCTACCCAAAGTCTTGGCTAATTTACTTGTTTTACCATAATATTGTCCTTCAGAAAGCTGTTTTTCAACACTAACAAAATAACTATTTTTATCATTTTTAACAACCTTGTTGGTTACGTTATTCCATGATTTAACAATCGTTTTCATACTACTCATTTCGGGGAAATAAACGTAAAATGGGTTATACACTCCTATAACGTAGATAGGCGCGCTATTATTATATTTTCTAATCTCTTTAAATAAATCATTTAAATTTTTTGTATAAGTCATTTTTTCAGTATCAATAGCTTTATTTAACTTATCAGTATCATTAGATAAAATGTTTTTTTGTATAACCTGTAATAGGTCATTCCCACCAACTGTTAATGTAATAACAGTGGCTTTTTTTAACGTTTTTTGCATTTTGGGTTGTTTCTTTAATCTGCTATAAATTTG
Organism: Dellaglioa sp. CoH-57-MRSF-17; assembly: GCF_056782015.1. Next base: position 247,905 of record NZ_JBXAXY010000002.1, read on the forward strand.
ATCACTTCGATCTCCTGATAAGCCAAAGTTAGAGGCAGTTACTTTCATATTTTTATCAGTATTTATTTTTTCTGTAATTAATGAAACGAATCCACCTTTATTCGTTTCATCTCCGACACCCTGCGTTAAAGAATCACCAAGGGATACTAGCTTAAGAGCTGTTTTTTTATGGGGCACTGTTATTAAAGAATGATTCGAAAAATGGCCGGTTGCAAACCACAGCCCACTAAATATAAGACCACTTAGTACTAAAATACTTAAAATAGTAATGGAAAAGCTTTTAAAAAATTTCAAAAAATCATTCCTTTATTTAATTAAAAAAACCGGACAAAAACAGCTGTTTTTGGACCAGTTTAAAAATAATTATTTAATATATTAGTCTTTATCTGTGTAGAACATCACTGCAAAAGCCCCTGGACCACCATGCGTCGCAATAATAGGTGCTGTCTGTCGAACTAGAATATCAACTTTTGGGACTGCTGTTTGTAATAAATCGCGAACTTCAAATGCCTTTTTTTCATTTCCAGCATGAGAAATACCTACTGCTTTAACATTAGGTGTACTTTTTAATTCTTCAACTAAATCTGCAATAAATCTGTTAACCGTCTTCATACCACGGCCTTTATTTTTAATTTTTAATTCGCCATCAATCATTTCCAAAATAATCTTCATATTTAAAACACTTGAAAGAACACCAGTTAATCTTGATATACGTCCACCTTTGACCAGATTATCCAGAGTCATAACGGCCATATTTAGAGTTGAATTCTTACGGATTTCAGAAATTTTTGTTAAAATATCATCCATTGATGCACCTGAATTTGCTAACTTAGCAGCTGCTAAGACTTGAAAAGCCATACCTCGATCAGTAGAACGAGTATCAACAACGGTTACATCGGATTGACTCATTTCTGCAGCTTGCTCTGCAGTATGAACTGTACCACTAATTTGGTCAGTCATGTTAAGTGAGAGAACTTGGCTACCATCTGCCCCAAGACTGTCAAACATTTCTACAAAAGTACCAATTGGTGGCTGACTTGTTTTAGGTAACGTTTTTGACGTTTCCATTTTAGTCTCAAATTCGTCATTTGTAATTGATTCACCTTCAACGTAAATAGTATCATCAATCATAACGCTTAGAGGTATAATGCTAATGTCATTTTCTTTTATTTCATTATCTGTTAATCCAACAGATGAATCCGTTATTATTTTAATTTTTTTCATGTTTCTTCATCCACACTTTCTTAACAAAAGTTTTTAATCATGATACAATAATGTCACTATAAACTTTTCTATTTATAATGTCTAGTATATCAGAATTACTGGTCTATTTCACATAGAAATTGATGACTGAGGTGTTTTTTTGGAACATAATTACAGTAGAAGGTATCTCATCTTAAATGAGGTATTAAACGCGGTAACTCATGGTATTGGTCTTGGGTTAAGTATAGCGGGATTGATTTTTTTACTTATTAAAGGTGCTCATAATGGTAGTGCATTAGAAATTACCTCGTATGCTATATATGGTTCATCTTTGGTACTGCTGTACTTAACTTCTACCCTATTTCATAGTTTAATATTTACACGAGCAAGAACTGTTTTTCAAATCTTCGATCATAGTAGTATCTATATTCTGATAGCAGGTACTTATACGCCTTATTGTCTTCTCTCTGTTGGTGGGGCATTAGGTTGGACACTATTCGGAATCATCTGGATGATGACCGTTTTAGGAATTATTTATAAATCAATTTGGTTGGGTCATTTTAAAACAATTTCAACCATCATTTATCTAATTATGGGCTGGCTTTGTTTGAGCGCAATGATGCCACTTTATAATAGCCTCGGTACAATTGGGTTCTGGCTACTTGTTTCTGGTGGCATTGCGTTCACAATCGGCGCTGGAATTTATAGTATAAACGGTGTTAAGTACTTACATGTCGTTTGGCATTTATTTGTGATGTTAGGTACAGGATTAATGTTTTTTTCTATTTTATTATATACTTAAAGTTAAAAAGCGAAGACACATCCGTATTGGATATGTCTTCGCTTTTTAATTATTTTTTATCATAAATTCTAAATTCATGATCATATACATTTTTTTTGTCAATCATTCCCGGAATCGTTTCAATTAATTTCCAATGAGTATAATCAATAGGAATCATCATCACATCACCATCAAACGTAGCGTTAATTTTTGTTTGATACAATCTATTAACTTTTACATACATTTCAGAAAATAATGTTGCGCCACCAATAACAAAAATATCTTCAGAATATGTTTCTAATAAATCATTCAACTCTGGTATTGAATGAACAATCTTTAGAGTATCTGTTTCAACTAAATCGTTTTTACTTGAAAGAACAATATTAATTCGATTTGGTAATAGTCCCGGAAAACTTTCAAATGTATTTCTGCCCATAACAACGACCTTATTAAGCGTTGTTTTCTTAAAAAATTTTAAATCATTTGGTAAGTACCAAGGTAGCTTACCCTTATATCCAATATGATGTTCACTGTCTTCAGCCCAAATAAAATTAATCATTATTGACTCTCCTTAAGTAAATATTAAACTGCAACAGGCGCTTTAATAGGTGGTGCAGGATTATAGTCTTCTATTTTAATATCCGTCATATCGTATTCAAAAATACTATTTTTATCAGGATTTAACCATAATTTTGGCATGGGTTGCACTTCACGAGAAAGTTGTTCCTTCACTTGTTCTATATGATTATTGTAAATATGGGCATCGCCTAATGTGTGAATGAATTCACCAACTTCAAGTCCAACCTCTTTAGCAATTAGATGAGTTAATAACGCATAACTTGCAATATTAAATGGTACACCTAAAAAGACATCGCCACTTCTTTGATATAATTGACAACTTAATTTACCATCAGCCACATAAAATTGAAATAACGTATGGCAAGGTGGTAATGCCACATTTGGTACATCTTCTGGGTTCCAAGCGGACACAATTAATCTTCTAGAATCAGGTGTTTTTTTGATTGCTTCAATAACATCTTTAATTTGGTCAATCGTATCACCTTGTCTAGTTTTCCAATTACGCCACTGACTACCATAAACGTCACCTAATTCACCAAACTTTTTTGCAAATTCATCGTCTTCAATAATTTTATCGCAAAAAAGGTTTTTCTGTACTTCATATTCTTTTTTAAAATCAGTCTCTAAAAGTGATCGATGTCCAAAATCAGTCATATCTGGACCCATATACTGAGAACTTTCAATGTAATTTTTAAAAGCCCATTCGTCCCAAATATGATTCTTATGTTTCAATAAATATTGGATATTAGTATCACCTTTTAAGAACCACAGTAACTCACTCTTAATTAAACCAAATGGTACTTTTTTAGTTGTTAGTAGTGGGAATCCTTGACTTAAGTCAAACCTCATTTGATAGCCAAAAAGACTTTTAGTTCCCGTTTTTGTACGATCAGATTTATCATTTCCGTTCATTAAAATATCACGTTCAAGTTGCAAATATGTTTCTTCCATACGAAAATTACCCCTTTTCTGCATATTTACCTAAATAGTCCCAACGATTCATCTTTTCTTCAATTTCATCATCTAAATTATCAATTGACACTTGTAGTTCACTTAATGCTACAAAATCATTGCCATTGATATTCGACATATCACTTTCAGCTTTTTCTTTCTTAGCTTCTAAATTATCAATTGTCTGTTCAATTGTTTCAAATTCTTTTTGTTCAGCATAAGTTAATTTAACTTTTAATTTATCGTCAGAAATGGTGTCGTGTTCGATAATTTTTTCTTTTTTTGATATTGATACGGCATCATCCAGTGATTCTTTAGCAAGGTACGATGTAAATAATCCAGTATAACGATTAATTTTAGCATCGCCTTCAAAAATAAGTAATTGATCTGCAACTTTATCTAAAAAATATCTATCATGTGAGACAGTTATAACTGCGCCATTAAAAGATTCTAAATAGTCTTCAAGTACTGTTAATGTTCCAATATCTAAATCATTTGTAGGTTCATCTAGTAATAAGACATTTGGTTGTTGCATAAGTAATTTCAAGAGATAGAGTCTTCTTTTTTCACCACCGGATAGCTGTCTAATTAATGTCCCATGCATCGATCTTGGAAAAAGAAACTGCTCTAAAAGTTGTGTTGTACTTATTCGTTCGCCATGTTTATTTTCGATATTTTCACCAATTTCATTTAGATAGTTAATCATTCGTTTATCGCCAGGTATGGGTTCAGTTTGTTGCTGGTAATAACCTAATTTAACCGTTTCGCCCATTAGTAATTCGCCAGAGTTAAGTGGTAATTTTCCAGCAATTGCATTTAGTAAACTAGATTTACCAGCACCATTTTTACCGGTAATCCCGATTCTATCGCTCGCCTGAATCAACTCACTAAAATGATCAATAATTTTATGATTTTCTAAGACTAAACTAGCTTCTTTTAGCTCAATAACCTTTTTACCAAGCCGCTGTTGGCCTAGTCCAATTGAAACATCTTGATCAATTTGTAATGAATTCATATTTTCTTTTAAATCGTTAAAACGGTTAATTCGTGCTTGTTGTTTTGTTGATCTAGCTTTTGCTCCAGTACGCATCCAAGCTAGTTCCTTTTTATATAGCTGTTGTTCTTTATGCTCAGCGGTAACTTCCTGGGCAACTCTTTCAGCCTTTTGAGCAACGAAATCTTGATAGTTACCTTCATACGAGTGTAATTTACCAAATGATAGTTCTAAAATCTGGTTGGCAATTTGATCTAAAAAATACCGATCATGAGTAACAACAATTAAAGCTCCTTTGTACGTTTTAAGGTAACTTTCTAGCCATTCAATAGAACTAAAGTCCAAATGGTTTGTTGGTTCATCAAGAATTAATAAGTCAGGAGCTTGTATGAGTACTTGAGCCAAGCCAACTCTTTTTTTCTGTCCACCAGATAAGGTTGAGACTTTTTGTGTTAAATCCGTTATTTGTAATTGCGTTAGAATTGTTTTAACGTCATTATCGGCATTCCATGCATCTTCACGATTCATACGATCTTCCGCATCTGAGTAACGTTGCTGTAATTTTTCATCTTCAGGATGTTCACTATAGGCTGTTAAAACAGCTTCATAATGACGAATTGTTTCAAAAATAGGTGAAGCTCCTTCAAAAGCGGCTTCCATAATTGTCATATCATCATTTAATTCTGGTATTTGTTTTAAATAACTCATACGATAGTTATTTGGTTTAATTAAATCTCCTGAATCAGCTGGGTCAAGGTCTGTTAATGCATTTAATAACGTTGTTTTCCCTGAACCGTTAGTTCCAATCAATCCGATTCTATCTTTTTCATTAACAATAAAATTTAAATCATCAAATAATGTTTTTTCGCCGTATGTTTTCTTTAAATGTTCTACCCTCAGTGTTTGCATGTAATCACTCTCTTATCTAATTGATTCTCTTTTATAATTTGTATTACTAAGCATGTTTTGTAAAAAAAGAGATTAAATGATATTTAATCTCTTTTTTTACGCTAATTTTAACATTAGTTGCTTAGCCACTTTTAATAATTGAGTTGATTCGTTTGGGACTTCTTCTAGTAAAATACGATTTTCCAATATGGATAAAATTTGGCCTAATTTTTCACCTGGTTGAATACCAACATCTTTTATTAACTGTCGTCCATTAATTGCCATGTCTTTTTTAGACTTAATTGGAAGTGCAGTATAAGCAACTGTCAGCATTTCTGCATCTAAATTACTATTAAATATTGCTGCAACTTCATTTGCAATTAATAATAATTCTAATCCAGTTTCATACATCAGTTCTCGATTAACGGAATCATGAATAATACCGTTAAGTGCTTTGATAACTATTTGAACGTGTGTAATTAACTCATTTGAACTTTTCCATGAGATTAGAAAATGATTAATATTAGTTTCTGTTATCTTTAGAACATGAATAATTAACGACCAAGCAGCTACTTCTGATGTAAGTTTAATTGATTGCATTTTTGACATATCAGTTAGTTCCGATAAATAATTATTAAATTCGGGACAATATTTTACTAAATCTGATTCAACAAAATGTCGAAGTCCAATTTGAGGATTTTTTCCCAACAGTAATTTAATAAATTCAATATGAATCCGTTCAATAGCAATCTTTTTCAATAGTGGTGCATGTTTATTTAATGCTTTCTTCGTTTCCATTTCGATTGTGAAATCTAATTGGCTTGCAAATCTAATTGCCCTCATCATTCGTAAAGCATCTTCATTAAAACGTTCATCAGCAGTGCCAACAGCTCTAATGATGTGATTTTCTAAATCTTGTAGTCCGTTGAACAAATCAATAATCCGTCCATCATGTGTCATTGCTAAGGCATTGATTGTAAAATCACGACGTTTTAAATCTTCTTCTAAAGAGCGTACAAATTCAACATGATCTGGACGTCTAAAATCTTGATAAGTTGATTCTGTTCGAAATGTGGTGATTTCATAACCTTCTCCATGATCTAAAACCATAACAGTCCCATGTTGAATACCTGTATCTACCGTCTTATTAAAAATTTCCTTAATTTCCTCAGGGTATGCACTAGTGGCAATATCAATATCATGGATTGGTAATCCTAAGATAGTATCCCTAACACTTCCTCCGACAAAATATGCTTCAAAACCAGCATTTTCAATGGCTTTAATCACTGGTTCAGCATTAATGAAATCATCCGCAAGATTGGAAACTATCATAATATATTTTCCAATCCAACTAGTAATTCTTTATATTGTCCAATTTTTTCAGTAGCTAATGCAACACCAGACATGAATGAAATACGGTCAAATGAGTCCTGACGAATAGTTAATGCTTCACCCTCGCCACCAAATAAGACTTGTTCATGAGCAACATAGCCTGGTAAACGGACACTATGAATTCTCATGCCTTCAAAGGCTGCACCTCTCGCACCTGGTAATGTTTCTCTTTCATCAGGGTTGCCTTGAATTTTAGGTTTACGAACTTCAGCAATTAATTTTGCGGTATTTAAGGCTGTACCACTTGGAGCATCCAATTTATTATCATGATGCATTTCAATAATTTCAACGTCAGGTAAATACTTAGCAGCTTGTTGCGCAAATTGCATTAATAAAACAGCTGAAATACCAAAATTAGGAGCAATCAATCCACCTAATTTTTCTGTTTTACATAATTGTTTAAGTTCAGCTATATTATTTTCCGATAAACCCGTAGTCCCAATAACTGGTGACATATGTTTCGAAATAGCAAATTTAGTATTTTCGAAAACAACACTTGGGACAGTAAAATCAATCCAAACATCGGAAACTACGTTTATTTCATCTAGCTTATTGAATATTGGGACATTCTCTGTCTTATAGTCAGTAATTTCATTTATATTTTTTTCTGTAGCTGTAGTACTATAGACTCCAACTAATTCAAATAATGGATTTTCTAAGATCATATTTGTTGTAGTGGCACCCATTCGTCCTTTAAATCCAGCAACCAAAACTTTAATCATAGTAATCCTCCTCATCTTTAATTAATACAATCTAGTTTAACAGATTTATACTAGATTTAAAATGATAGTCAGCAGACATTCATCGATAATATGGTATGATATTTATATTGAATTTATTTCAGGGGGTAGAACTAATCTTAAAAAATGAACGAATTAAAATAATCGATTTAGTAATGATTGCGTTAGGTTGTTGTTTTTATGCATTTGGATTAGCAACCGTTAATATAACAAACCATCTTGCTGAAGGTGGTATAACCGGAGTTACTTTAATTTTACGTTATTGGTTTCATATTGATCCTGCGTATTCAACAATTGCAATTAATGTTCCATTAATCCTTATTGGTTACCGTTTTTTAGGTAAACGATCATTAGTCTATACTATATATGGAACAATAATGTTATCTCTTTTCTTATGGATTTGGCAACGTGTTCCGATTCAAATTAATGTAAATGATGATTTGTTTTTAGCAGGTATCCTTGCTGGTGCTTTTGGTGGCCTTGGGTCAGGCTTAGTATATCGTTTTGGTGGTACTACTGGTGGAACTGATGTAGTGGCTCGAATTTTTGAAAAAACACGTGGTATTCAAATGGGTAAGACAATTCTTGCCCTTGATATTGCTGTTTTGGTCATATCACTTAGCTACTTAGATTTAAGGCATATGATGTATACCCTACTAAGCTCATATGTTTTCTCAAAAATTGTTAACTTCACTCTTGAAGGTAGTTATTCTGGACTTGGCATCTTAATAATTAGTGACCAATATCAAATTATAACTAATGAAATTTGGGATAAATTAGGCAGAGGTGTTAGTTACATCAATGGTGAGGGATCTTATTCTCGCCAAAATAAAAAAATGATTTATGTTGTTATCAACCGTAATGAACTTCATCAGTTGAAGGAAATATTACAAAACCAGGATTCAAATGCTTTTGTTTCAATTAGTAGTGTTAATGAAGTACTGGGACAAGGGTTTAGTTTTAATCGACAAAAAAAGAATAAAATCACTAATATCACTAATATCTTTAATAAATGATTGGTCTTGCGCACTGCGATTTTTGCAGTGCGCTTTATTAGTGTGATATAGTTAAAGTAACTTATTGTTTATTACTAAAGGAGGCAATTAAATGAATTATCCCTATCAAAAAGCTTTTAATTTATCATTAGAATCCAACTCTTTGTCCCCATCAACAATTTTAGAATATAACTACGATATTCATGATTTTTTTAACTATCTTCTAAATTTTAATGATGCATTCTCTAATTCAATAATGGTTGAAACTATCTTAGAATCAGACGTTCGTCAATATTTAACTATGCTTCAAGATAAAAGAAATATTAAAAATTCAACATATACTAAGGTTTTATCGCATCTGAATGGTTATTTTAAATATTTATTTACCCATCAGATAAATACTCATATTCCAACATTAATGTTAAAAGGGAAAAAAAATATCGCAAATTCTGTTATAACCTTCAATTGGTTAATAGACTTCGACTCTTATCTTTTAAATTCAGAAATTAGCTACTATTCTCGACTTGTTTTATTAATGACACGGCATTTCTTTAAAATTTCAGAAATCTTACAACCTGGTTTTTTCGTTAGCTTTAAACAATTAACATTTACGGAAACAGAGGAATTATTTTTGAAGCAATTCAATACCTATATTAAACAACTACAAATTTTACAAAACTCCAACGATTGCTTTTTAAAACTGCGTAAAAATGTTGAAGCACCTTTATTATCTTTACCTGGTCTACATAAATTTTTAAAGAAAGATTTACAATTTATTGCGCCAAATGTTTCACCACGTCTGCTGTACCAGTCAGCTATTTGTTTTTCTATTCTCACTAACAATACGATGACAGATTCAGAAATTATGATGACGTTAAGAATTGATCCAAATTCACTTTTATACTACCGTCATTTAATTATTGAACAAAAATTAATCATATAAACCTTAAAAGAGCAACAAAAAGGAGCTAGAAAAATTCTAGCTCCTTTTTGTTGCCCAAATATTTTTAAATTATGCTACTTTTCGCCATAACTTTATCTAACCAATAGTCTTAATAATTCGTGCTGGATTACCTGCGATTAAAACATTATCAGGTACATCTTTTGTTACCACACTACCAGCACCAACGACGACATTATTTCCAATCGTGACACCAGGTAAAACAATCACTGATCCACCAAACCAACAATCATCACCAATTGTAATTGGTGCATCATATTGCCATCCTTCACGACGTAAATTTTTGTCCATAGAATGATGATTAGGTGTATATAACTGACAATTAGGCCCAATGAAACAGTGTTCTCCAATTGTTATTTGTCCTGCACTTAAAATCTGTAAATTAGAATTAATAAATGTGCCTGACCCTATTTTTAACATTTCCGGCCATTCTATAGTTGAAATTGGAAAATATATTTCAGCAGATTTTTCCATATTAGGTAAAAATTCTTTAAGCATTTTATCTGCATCATTCGTATCATGAGCCGCCAATTTATTTATTTTATAAATAGTTTGTGCACTTGTTTTAACAGTTTTTTGAGCCCATTCTTCTTTAGAATATTGGTACCAATCGCCATCTATAATTTTCTCAGTAATACTTTTTTTACTCAATCGTTCAATTTCTTTTTCGTTTAAATCTTTCATGTCCCTACCCCCGATATATAATTTTAGATAATTAATCGCCATTTAAACAACATTACCTATCTAAAATTATATCCTTAATAGCAATTAAAAAGCAAAAAATAATAATATCATTTATAAATATACCATCATAAATTCTATAATCTCTTTTCAAAAATTAAATTTTGGTCATTTTGTTCTATAAAGTGATAATTATTAGTCTTAGCTACTTTCAAACTTTTTATATTATTCAAATCTAGTATTATTTTTAATTTTTTTAACTTATATTCCTTTATAGCTAGTTTCTCAAGTTCTGTTAAGGCCTTTGACATTATTCCGCGTCCTACATACGACTTGTCTAACCAATAACCAACCTCAGCAGTTCCCATATGTAAATCTATTCCATGTAAATCAATCATGCCAACGATATTCTTATTAATTTTTATAGCGAAAATTAATTTAGTTTCATCCTTAAAAGAGTCTCTTAAAAAAATTATTTCATCATTAATCGATTTCATAGCATTAACCCATGGAAGCCACTCACTTAATTCAAGACGATTACGACTAATTAAATTAAATATTTCAGTACTATCTTCTAATTTTGGTATCACTATCTGATTTGTAATCATTTTACTTCCCCTTCTTTAAGCAAATCTTACAAATTGCTAACAAAAAACGCTTATACCAAAAGAATGATATAAACGTTTTATTTTAATAATTTATATCATTTTGAATATCAATAATTTCTTGATCATCAGGTACTAAAGCTAAGTAATGTTTAATTGCGTCCTTTAACTCCTCTTGTCGTCCGTTCTCTCTAAAAATAAATATAACAGATCTTAAAAAGTCAACTTGATTAGTAAAATAAGGGTATGCTTCTAAATAATTTTCTTCAGCTTTATCATAATCTTCAAGTCTTTCATATGAAATAGCTAAATTCCAAAATATTTGAGGATCTACATCTCCGTCGCTCTTGATATCTTCTAGTAATTTAATATCTTCATCATCACGTTCTTGCTTAACTAATAAATTACTTAATTGTAATAATATGCCAGTATTATCTGGATTAATATCAATTGCTTTATTTAAATACTTTTCAGCTTGCTTCTCATCGTCCAATTTTAAGGCAACAGTCGCTGCCTGTTCATACAATGTATCATTTACCTCGTCAACCGCTAACCCTTCTTGATAGACAAGTAAAGCATCATTCAATCTATTCTCATCTGAAAGTGCTTGACCAAGAATTGGATATAAGGATGTATACGAAGGATCTTCTTCCTTCAAATCATAAAGAATATCAATTGCTTTTTGTTGATCATTTAATTGTAGATAGGTTAAACCCATCTGTAACTTAGTATCAGAGTCCATATTTTCTAAATGAATTTGTTCTAAATATGCCATTGCTTTTTCAAACTGCCCACTGTTTGCGTAACTAACACCTAATCTTTGTACTAAGTTAACCTGTGACAGTTCAGTCTGTCCTGATTTAATTAATTCAAGATAAAATCCGATTGCCTGACTAAATTGTTTTGTATTAAAATATAGTTCGCCTAAAGCAAATTGGATAACTTCTTCTTCAGGAGCCAACTTATATGCAGTTAATAATTTATTTTCACTAACTTCAAACATACCTTGTGTCTGATATAAATCGGCAGCAACCATAAGAGACTGAAGATAAGCTTCTGAATCTTCTTCAATTTCTGACAAATAGTTAAGTGCTTCATCAGATTTTCCTTCACTAATTGCAATATCTGCCAGGAATGTTTTTAAAGTATCTTCTTCTGGATATTTTTCTAATAATCTTTCATAAGTACGTTTAGATTGAGCTAAAAAACCTAAGCTATATAACTCTTCTGCTAAACTAAATAATGTTGCATCATTGTCTTTTCTTAATGCTCTGGCAAATTCTTTCATTGCCTCATCAATTTGTCCTTCGTCCAAGTAGTCTAGCATAATTTCTGAATGCGTCATTAAATAACTTCCCTTCATTATTAAATTAATATGGTTTAGTTTAATCTATCATACACACAATAGCTAGTAATCTCGTACATAACTATTGTCTATAAAATAAATTATAGATTGAAAAAGCTAGTACAAAATGAATTGTACTAGCTTTTTCTAAGTATTATTTAACAGAATCCTTTAAAGCTTTACCTGGTTTAAATGCAGGTACTTTACTTGCAGGGATTTGAATTTCTTCACCAGTTTGTGGGTTACGACCTTTACGAGCAGCGCGTTCACGTACTTCAAAGTTACCGAAACCGATTAATTGAACTTTTTCACCTGTAGCTAATGTGCTTTGGATTGAACCAAATACAGCATCAACTGCGACAGTAGCATCTTTTTTTGTCAATCCTGTTTCTTTTGCAACATTTTCGATTAATTGTGCTTTGTTTGCCATAATGTTTCACCTCCCCTAAAATGTGTCCGAATATTTAAAAATATTCAGCCATTATTATTTAAAATAAATAATAATAATAGAACCAGAGATTACTCTACTAATTCTTTATTTAAGATACCATACAAAACGTATTACATCAAGGTATTTAACTACTTTAGCAGAAAAAAAGATGGCATGGTAGCGTTTTATCAATTTGAATTATTTTCTTCTTCTTTCAATAACATGAATTGGTGTTCCTTCAAAATCAAACGATGTTCTAATTTGATTTTCTAAGAAACGTTCATATGAAAAATGCATCAAATCAGTATCATTAACAAATACAACGAATGTAGGTGGTTGTATTGCTACTTGTGTTGCATAGTAAATTCTTAAACGTTTTCCATTATCAGTTGGCGTTGGATTATGGGCTACTGCATCCATAATGACATCATTTAATACTGAAGATGTAATACGACGACTATGATTTTCATTTACGCGTTTAATTAATTCGGGTATCTTAGATAATCGTTGCTGTGTAATTGCAGACACAAAAATAATAGGAGCATAACTAAGATATGCAAATTCTTGACGTATATTAGCCTCAAAATCAGATAATGAATGATTATCTTTTTCAAGAGTATCCCATTTATTTACGACGATAATGATACCACGTCCTGCTTCATGGGCATACCCTGCAACTCTCTTATCTTGTTCCCGAATACCTTCTTCAGCATTTAACACAACTAAAACAACATCTGAACGATCAATAGCACGCATGGCACGTAGTACAGAATACTTTTCAGTATTTTCATATACTTTTCCGCGTTTTCTAATACCAGCTGTATCAATCATTGAGAACATATCGCCCTCTTCAGTATCAAAAGCTGTATCAATTGCATCACGTGTAGTCCCTTCAATAGGTGAAACAATAACACGATTTTCACCCAGGATTGCATTCACCAATGAAGACTTACCCACGTTAGGACGACCAATCAAACTAAACTTAATTCGACTGTCATCTTCATCAGGAATATTTTCAGGGAATTTCTTTGTAATCTCATCCAATAAGTCACCAACCCCAAGGCCATGACTACCAGAAACTGGAAATGGTTCTCCAAATCCTAATGAATAGAAATCAAAAATATCTTGTCTAGACTCGGGATTATCAACTTTATTAACCGCTAAAATAACTGGCTTATCAGAACGATATAAAATTTTAGCCACTTTCTCATCAGCATCCGTTACGCCTTCTTTTACACTTACAAGAAAAACAATAACATCAGCTTCATCGATTGCGATTTGTGCTTGTTCAGTGATTTGCGTCAAAAAGGGTTCATCACCGATATCGATACCACCAGTATCAATCAAGCTAAATTTTTGCGCTAACCACTCACTATGAGCATAAATACGATCTCGTGTAACACCAGGAGTATCCTCAACAATTGAAATTCTTTCCCCGGCTATTCTATTAAAAACTGTGGACTTTCCAACATTAGGACGTCCAACAATTGCTACAACAGGATTTGCCATAGATAGTACCTCACTCTCTAAATATCTTTTGTAATAAATAATAAAAACGACTGAACTACAGTTCAGTCGTTACTTAAAAATAATATTTTAATTATTTGTTAGTATCTGCATCTTCTAATGCTTTACCTAAAATATCACCAAGTGTGAAACCAGTACTTTCTTCTGGCATACCACTCATTGTTGATTTAGGAGCTTTAGCTTTTGGTGCAGCTTTTTTAACTGTTTTTTTCTTTTCAGGTTTTTCTTCTGTTGCTGGTTTTTCTTCGAGAGCTTTAATTGATAAAGCTAAACGATGTTCTGCTGGATGTACTTCAAGTACTTTAACTTGAACAGCTTGGCCAGTTTTTAAAACTTCGCCTGGTGTAGCAATATGTGTGTAAGAAATTTGTGAAATATGAACTAATCCTTCAATTCCAGGCATAACTTCAACAAATGCACCAAATGTCGTTAAACGTTTAACAGTACCATCTAAGACGTCATCTACATGGATATCATTTTCAACATTATCCCATGGTTGAGGTAATGTTTGTTTGATTGATAATGAAATACGATTCTTATCTAAATCGATTGCCAATACTTTAACTTTAACTTCTTCACCAACTGATAAGACATCTTCTGCCTTAGAAATACGGTTGTAAGAAATTTCTGAAATATGAACAAGTCCATCAATACCACCAAGATCAACAAATGCACCGAAGTTAGTTAAACGGGCAACTGTTCCTGTTACAACTTCACCAACTGTTAAAGTTTTAAGAGTTTCTACTTTTTGAGCATCTCTTTGAGCTTTAACAATTGCTTTATGTGATAAGATTAATCTATTTTCAGTTGGGTCAATTTCAATAATTTTGAAATCTAATGTTTGATGGTTATATTTTGATAAATCTTCAACAAAACGATCATCAATCATTGAAGCGGGTACGAATCCACGCACACCAGCATCAGCAACTAATCCACCTTTAACAACTTGTGTTACTGTAGCTTCGATTGTAGCATCATCATCAGCTAATTTTTGTAAGTCATTCCAAACTTCACGTTCAGCAATTCTTCTTTGTGATAGTAAGTAACTACCACCTTCTTTATCGCCACCGATACTTGAAATAACAACTAAATCCATAACGTCACCAATTTTGACAACGTCTTCTGTTTCTTCACCAGCTTTAAGTGCTAGTTCTTTAGCTGGTACAACACCTTCAACACCGGCGCCTTCAATACCAACAATGACTTGTTTAGCATCATCGATAGCTAAAACTTCACCTTTTATAACAGAACCAACCTTAACTTCACTTACACTATTTAATGCTTCTAGTAAATCATTATTTTCTTCAATATTACTCATGGACAATGTCCTCCTTAGCGAATAAACTCTATTTATTATTTTAGCTGAAATGAAGAGTAATTACTAGTGCTAATACTCATTTTTCACATTTTATTTTATTATTTGTTAATTATATCCATAATTTTCTGTACGACCCCATCAATATTCATTGAAGTCGTATCTACAAGTATAGCATCTTTTGCCTGAATAAGCGGAGAAATTTCACGTGTAGAATCTTTTCGATCTCGTTCGGCAATTTCAAACTCTAAAACATCAAGTGTTGTATTAATACCCTTAATTTGATTTTCCTTAAATCGGCGAAGAGCACGTTCTTTAACACTCGCAACTAAGAATATTTTAACTTCAGCATTTGGTAATACTGTCGTTCCGATATCACGACCATCCATAACAATTGATCCATCTTCGGCAATTTCTTGTTGTCTTTTAACTAATTCCTTGCGTACACCTTCTTGAGCAGCAACCGTTGAAACATTATTAGTTACCTCAGGTTGCCTAATTGCTTGTGTTATGTCTATATTGTTTATATAGACTAATTGTTCTGGATTTGCTGGTTTAAAAGAAATTATTGTATCTTTTAATAGACTAACTAACTTATCATCATTATCCAGCGCAACATTCTTTGCCATTGCTTCAAAAGTAATTGCTCGATACATTGCCCCAGTGTCGCAATAAACATAATTTAATTTTTTAGCAACTAATTTAGCGACAGTGCTTTTTCCTGCGGATGCCGGTCCGTCAATTGCAATTTGGATATTATTTTTCATCAAGTAATTCCTCCATAAAAATGGGATTGATTAGATATCAATCCCATATGTATATTATTTAACTCTTATTTTTTGTCCTGCACTAATAGAAGTAGTCAACCCTGGATTCATTTGTAGAAGTTGTTCTGTAGTTAACCCATTGTTTGCTGCAACACGATATATGCCTTGTCCTGCTTCGACAGTTACATATGACTTTGAAGATGCACTTGATGAACTATCAGAGCTGGTTGATTCACTAGACGCTGAGCTAGAGCTTGAATTAGTGCTAGAACTAGCTTTCTCTTTTGATTCAGAGCTAGCTTTTTCTTTTGATGCTTTTTCTTTCGATTCAGAACTAGCTTTTTCTTTTGATTCAGAGCTTTTCTTAGCACTTGAGCTAGAACTATCAGAATCATCAGTTTTGGTAACTATTTTTTTACTTACTGAACTCTCGCTTGTGGTTCTATCTTCTGGTTGGTATACTTTGTTACTTTCAACAATATAAAAAGCAATCGTTCCAATAATAATAGCTACAAAAACAACTAATAACCCCGTAGTTAATAATGAACTATTTTTACTTTTACGTCTATTCGCTGATCGAGAATAATTTCCATTATCGTCTCTATCGTCTTCGAATGATTTTTCCCAAGGCTTTTTTTCTGAATTATCTTTTTTATCACTCATTTTTCAATCCTCCTAAAAACAATTATCATTATTTTACCATAATAATCCAAATTATTCTCAAGATAATTTAAACAATCTTGAAATAATATTATCTGTTGATTGAATTAACTGCTTGTCATCATTTTTGATTATCTTTTTTTCTAATCCAATCTTTTGAAGTACATCCACATTAAATAACGCTGAGCAACAGAATTCATCATGTTCTATTAATTTCGATTCTCCAAAATGGTTTAAAATTTGTTGCTTTCGACAATTACTTGAATTAACAAACATTATCATATTTTGTAATCCAGTTTCTTTTTCAATTTTCCTTTGTCTAAAAAGGAACTGCACCTCTTCAACTGAGCTTTGTTTCTCATAGTAATAATCTAACAGTTTACCTTTTTCTTCTCCAAGACCAACTAATTCCTTATGTTTTTTAAAATACATCCTAATAAAATCATCATCTGGAATGGTTAAATCAATTAAGTTTCTTTGTAGAAACACATCATTTTCTTGAGAAAAAACAATTGCGATACTCTGCTGGCCATCTCGTCCAGATCGGCCAAATTCTTGTACGTAGCTTTCAAAATCAGCGGGCATATGATAATGGATAACGTATCTAATATCTTTCTTATTAATACCCATACCAAAAGCGCTTGTTGCACATATAACATCTATTTGATTTTCCATAAATTGTCTTTGTACCGTATACCTTGCCATATCATTCAAGTCAGCATGGTACGGTTCAGACCTTAATCCAGTGTTATTATTTATTAAATCTGAGACCTCATTTGCCTTTTTCTTGCTCGAGAAATAAACGATTCCAACACCCTTGATTTTATTCAATAAATTTAATAATTGCTTATTTTTATCAGATTCATCATGCACTTTTAAGACACTTAAAAAAATATTACTTCTATTAACCGATTTAATGATTTTATGAAAATCTCGACCTTCTGTTTTTAATTGTGTCATAATATCATTCTGAATATTTAGTGCAGCTGTGGCTGTCAACGCCAAAACGCAAGGTGTACCAAGTTTCACAATTGCATTATTCAAATCCAAATAATCAGGCCTAAAATCTGGTCCCCAAGTGGAGATACAATGTGCCTCATCTACAACAAATAGTGATACATCTATTTGTTTAAGGGCATTTATCACTTCAAATTGACTTAGCATTTCAGGAGATAAATAAACAAATTTATAAGATTGTATATTTTTTAACACATATTTTTTTTCAGAATAACTCAATATTGATGTTAATCCAATAGCTGTCCCATTACCACGAAAATTAAATTGACTAACTTGATCTTGAATTAAAGATAACAACGGTGAAACGATAACTGTCGTACCATTCATAAGATAGCCAGCTAACTGATAACACAATGATTTCCCAGTCCCTGTAGGTAGTACTGATAACGTGTCTTGACCAGATAAGATAGTTTCTATGGTTTCTTCTTGGCCTATCATAAATGAATCGAATCCAAAGTATTCCATCAATTTTTCTTTTAAATTAATTTTGGACATCTATTTTACTCCTATAAATTTGATACAAACGATAATCGAAAAAATTTATATCAGGTTTCTTATTTTGTATTATTTTAAAAGGTACTTGATCAATATCTCTCCCCATAATTTCAGATAAATCATTAACTATTTTTTTTGTTAAAAAAGTATCAAATGGAAATTTTTCACTAATCATTGCTAATTCAAGTAAATGTTCAAAAATTGTACTAGTCTTCAATCCTCTACTTTTAGCCACATCATTAACAGATAGGCCCATAGTAATTAATCTCATCGTTTCCTTTGCACTTTCAGAAATAATTCCTGTTTTTAGAATTGACTGAACTAATTCTTTGAACACACTTTGTTTTTGCTCCTCAATCCAACTAGCAAAAAAATTTATTGTATCTCTGTATATTAATTGAATCTCCATTTCTGATAGATTCAACTCATTTGCTAACTGTTTATTGGTCAATCCATTAAGATTATGACCAATTAATTTGTTCATAAATATTAAACTAGAATTTGTATCAATTTTTTGCACGAACAATCGTAATTCTAAATTAACTTGTTTTGTTAGTATTGTTTTGTCATTATTAGAAATCCATTTTTTGATATTAAATTTAGTTAATTCGGATGTTACGACAGGATAATAATGACGATTAACAAAGCTAAGTTCAGATACAACTTGTATAGCTAAAATACAAGTTTCTGACCATTCATTAAATTTATATTGATTTATTAATTTAGGGTGCTTAATTTGATATAAATCGCTTTTCGCTTTTTTTTGTCGAATTAAACCATTTTGCGTTAACCGAACTTGCCCATTAGATTCAGTGAGTAATTTATTTTGTTTCAACTTAGAAAGTATTTTTTGATATATTTCATTTGTAAATTGAGGATCAATACTAAAATAATCTAGCAAATCATAACGCATTCCCCAATATATATTGGAAACAGTATTCCGACCTGTAATAATGCTAAATATTACATTAGGTCGCCGATATTCGACATTAAACATTTGTAAGAGATAATCTTCAACCATAAAATACCATCCTTATAAAATAAAATGAGGAAGAATCACTTAAGAATTCTCCCTCATTAATTATACTATAGTTGTTTATATTTTTTATTATTTAACTGAACCCAACCATACATTCTCTGATATAAAAGACTAAATAACCCAACGACCAGAATTCCTTTTATAATATTAAAAGGAACAATACCAACAATAACGTACTTGGATACTGACATTCCGATATTCATACCGATAACATTCAAGTACACTGGTAGAATTACAAAATAATTTGCAATAGATAATACAGCAGTTAGTACAAAGGTACTCACTAAAACTGCCAAAATACTCTTTCCAAGTGTTGGCTTAAGGTTTCCTTTACCTTTGAGAAGATAATATGCTGGAAATGATACCGCCATTGATGCTAAGAAATTACTTCCAACACCTATCAAGCTGGCAATATCTGTTCCAGTTGAAACTAGATACAGCAATGAACGAACGACGGCAACCATCACACCGCTCATTGGTCCCAAAATAAAAAATCCAATTAAAATTGGTAAATCACTAAAATCAATTTTTAAATACGGAAAAATTACTGGGAAAGATAAAAACATTAATACGTATGAGATTGCAGCTAAGAACGCTGTAATCACAACTTTATAAACTGGTGACCGATTCATACTAGAAAACCTCCTGGAAGGCCATCTTCAATGAAGAACCTTTCAAGTAAATAAAAATGAACGCCATTAATCACTAAAGATTAACAGAGTTCATTTGAAATTACTTACTCAAATAAGCCCTATCTTCTTTATCCAGACTTTAACTGTCGGTACTGGAATTACACCAGTCCAGCCACATATACAATGTGGGTCGCGGACTATAACCGCCGGTCGGGAATTACACCCTGCCCCTGAAGACGAACCAAATATTTTATTACGCTACAAAATATAACATAGGATAAAATAAGTTACAATTATTTACGCTCGGCGATACTTTTCAATGCATGAACTTCTTCTTCAGATAACTCACGGTATTGACTCGAAGTTAATCCATATAAATCTAAGAATCCATAAGTTTCACGTTTTAATTTTTCCACTGGATGTCCGACCTCTGCCAACATATTTTTAACTTGATGATTTCGGCCTTCATGAATTGTTAATGAAACAATTGCTTTTTGCTTATTTTTATCTGCTGAAATAATTTTTGAATGAGCAGGAGCCGTTTTCTTACCATCAATTACAATTCCTTGACGTAACGTTTTTAAATCATCATTAGATGGAATACCATTCACTTTAGCGACGTAAGTTTTGTCAATCTTATACTTTGGATGAGTCATTTTGTTGGCTAACTCACCATCATTTGTCATTAATAATAATCCAGAAGTATCATAATCTAATCGACCGACTGGATAAATTCTTTCCCTTACACCTGGAAAATAATCCGTAACAACCTTACGATCTTTATTATCCTTAACAGCCGAAATAACTCCTCTTGGTTTGTAGAATAAATAATAGACTAATGGTTCTTCATTTAAACGAATACCATCAACTTCAATTTTATCTTCACTTGTGACCTTAATACCCAACTCACTTGCAACCTTACCATTCACCTTAACATGACCTTCTGAAATCATTTTTTCGGATTGTCTTCGTGACGCAACACCTGATTGCGCCATAACTTTTTGTAATCTTTCTGCCTCTGCCATATTATTCCTCATTTTCTTGTAATTTTTCGTTAAAATTATTTAAAAAAAGTTTACCTATTTCTCCATCAAAATCTTGATTTTCACTAATCACTGGAAGTTCTTTTAGTTCAGTTAATCCAAAATAATTTAAAAATTGCGTCGTTGTTACATATATAATAGGTCTTCCTGGTACATCAAGACGTCCATTTTCACGAATTAGATCTAAAGCAATCAATTTTTGCAGTGATCCTGAACTTTGAACTCCTCGGATATCATCAATTACAAGTCGTGTCACTGGTTGTTTATAAGCAATGATAGCTAGCGTTTCCAGTGCTGCATTAGAAAGTCTTCTTGAATTAGGATTTTCAAAATAATCTTTAATTAAATCTGCTAATTTCTCTTTTGTTACTAATTGATAACAATCATTATATTGAATTAGCTCCAAGCTAGAATTTATATCATTTTTATACTTTAATGATAATTTTTCAAGTTGTTCTTTAACTGCTGATTTCAATAATCCAGTTAATCTAGATAATTCTGCTAGAGATATTCCTTGATCCCCACTCACAAATAAAAGTCCTTCAATATTTGCTAAATGACTCACCTTCGTACCTCCTTAATACAATAATCTATGGTTCAATTTTTAAAATCTGAATCATTTCATGGCTATTTGCTTGTTTCAATTTAATTTGGTTTAATTTTGAAAGTTCTAATATTGCCAGAAAAGTAACAACAATTTCATCAACCGTTGTTGTTATTTCAAAAAAATCACTAAATATTAAACTCTTATTTGAATTTAGAATGATTTTTTTTATTTCTGATATTTTATCAGAGAGTGATGCTAGTTGCACATTAATTTTTTTCTCAATTGGTTGATGATTTATTTGCTTTATTAAAACTCTTTTAAAAGCATTCTCAAGTGTTTCTAAATCCAGGCCAGGTATATCAAGTTGAGGTTTATCAAATCTATTTTTAGGAATACTACTTTGTTCCTTAGAAAAATAATTCGCACGTTTATTTTCCCTGACGCTCAACTCTCCAGCCGCCTCTTTAAAAATTTGATATTCAATTAATTGTTCGACTAGACTTGCCCTTGGATCAGTTTGAGTTTCCTCTACATTGGAAAATTCTGCCGGTAATAACATTTGACTCTTAATTTTCATCAACGTTGAAGCCATCACTAAATATTGACCAATCACATCTAATGACATATTCGTAGTATCTTTAATAATAGTTAAATATTGCTCTGTTATTTCTGAAATTTGAATATCATAAATATCCATCTCAGAATCTTTGATTAAATGCAGTAACAAATCAAGTGGTCCTTCAAAAGAGGTTAATTTTAATGTTACCTGACTAATAGATTTAAATTTTTGACTCATTTTTTTGCATTTCCCATTTTTCAATTAATTTTGTAGTATCAATTGTACCCATGATTTTTTTATCAGGATATAGCGATAATACAGCGTTCAGAATCAAAAAACTAACTTTTTTATGTCTTTCATCTGGACTCAATGATATTGCCCGAACTACGACAACGTTGCCATCATTTTCAATACCAACTATACCAGTAAAATTACCTGCCTCATTTTTCCAAAGATACAAATCTCGATTTTCTGTATCTTGATAACCTTTAATTGCTAAATTAATTCTAGTAACATCCTTCAAGTCAGGTATAAATGACAACAAGCCCATCGCAATTTTTTCATAATCATTCTTATACTTAATAAGCATTATTGTTCTCCTCTACACGCACGGCATTCATGAGACAATTCATATATTTAAAAATAACTAATATACTTGTTTGTTACCGATATATTAATTTAACGTTGAACTAATAAATTATATTTTCAAATAATTTTATTTATTATCTCTTACCTACTAAAATAGTTTTCTATTAATCATCTGTTTCGTTAATTAATTCATCATTATTAGTTTCAAATTCCTCAGGCATTTTTATTAAAATAAGATTACCATCTTCTTGTTTAACATAACGCTCTTTTAGCAGATGTCCAACAGCTCTCTTAAATTGACCTTTGCTGATACCAAAATATTCTTTAATGTCTTCTGGATTACTTTTATCAGTAAAAGGTAATGTTTTTTCATCATTATGACTTAATGCAGCAATCAACATTGCTGCATCATCACTAATTGCTTCATAGGCACGTGGTTTGATAGATAGATTAATTGTACCGTCAGTTCTAATTCCAATTACACGTCCTTCTAATACTTGACCTAATCTAGGTTCATTAAATCTTTCAGATGGATGGATAAATCCAAGATAATCATCATCAGTAATTACAAAAGTTCCAATCATTTTTAAGCGAATAACTGTAAATTTCATATTTTTATTTTTTAATGAGTCATCAGGTTTCTTAGCAATTGATCGAAACATTTCTTCGTCCGCAACATCACCCCAAATACGATCTTTGGCATCAATTTTAAGTCCAACCATTAATCGATCACCAGCTTTTGGCCAAAGTGATTTCATTTCTGGTAAATCATCTAGTGAAACTGCTACATCTTTGTCTGGTAAACCAATGTCAACGAAGACACCTAAATCTCTTCTAACTTTTACAACGTCTCCGAATGCATATTGATCAATGCCAGCTCTAGGAATTATTGTTGATAAACTCAAATCATGATCTTCGTTCTCATACACAAAGCCTGTAACCATCGAACCGTTCGCTAATTGACTGTTTTTTTCATCTTTCAATAAATGCATTGTTATACTATCTTTTTGTACTAAAAATTCTGTATCATTCTCATCAGTTACCATTGCGGTAACAACTTGTCCCATTATTGAACTCATTTATTTCTCCCATTCAAAAAAATATTATTTTATATTTCTTTATTCATATTTTAAAATTACATACTCACATTTTACCTGATATTAGGCTTAATAGCCAATTGAATAGAAATATTGTGTAATAAAAAAGGGGCTGTGACATAAGTCTCTTCAATATGATATTAAACAAGTCTCCCGAAATCTTTTTTGATTTCGGGAGACTTGTTTCTTTTTACTACTTTTTAATATATTATCTAATTAGAAAAATAAAAAGGAACACTGGCCTTCGACCCCCAATGCTCCTTAATTTAATCCTCGAAAGGACTTAAAAATGCAAAATTATTATAACATAAATCAGACTTGTTTAGCCATCTCAACTGACTATATACCAGAAAAGAATAACACTGCGTGTTATATCAATACGCTAATCGAAAAATTAGAAATAAAAGAACCTTATCTTTTTGGTCGCCCCCGTGAATATAATCTTTCAGCTTTATTGAAGTTATATCTTTTTGCTATAACTCGAGGTGTTTTTAGTAGTCGTCGGGTCGCCTTACTAGCACAAGAAAATTTATCGGCACGTTGGTTAACACAAGAGCAAATGCCATCTTACCGAACTATTGTCCGATTTAGAACGTCGAATGAATTAACTGATTTAATTGATCGCAGTTTAGATACCTTAGTCGAATATTTACGACAACAAAATATGATTAGTGATGCCATCTTTATTGATGGTACTAAGGTTTTGGCTAATGCTAATAAATATAGTTTTATTTGGAAAAAGAATACAATACGTTTTGATCAAATGAATCGCGAAGCGATTTTAGAGCTACTAGTTGAATTAAAAACAGCGCATGCTGCTTGTAAAGTCCCAGAAGGCTCCAATCT
The DNA here is from genome assembly GCF_056782015.1 of Dellaglioa sp. CoH-57-MRSF-17. Next base: position 272,582 of record NZ_JBXAXY010000002.1, read on the forward strand.
AACACTAGAAATGATTGAAGAAGTTATCGATCGACTTGATCAGAAATTAGTAGCATTAGACCAGGAAGTTTCAAGAACTAAGAAGATAAGTCCCAATCCAGCTAAAAGAATTCGAAGAACCCTAAAATCTAAGAAGAATCAATTAACTAAACGCCAACATAAATTAAGTGAACATGAAGCACAAATGAAAATATACGGTACTCGAAATAGCTATTCTAAAACTGATCATGATGCAACTTTTATGCGTATTAAAGAAGATCCAATGTTAAATGGTCAACTTAAGCCAGCTTATAACTTACAAATTGCGACCAGTAACCAATTTATTTTGGGCTACCAATTATTTCAAAATCCAACAGATACTAGAACACTTCAACCGTTTCTTAAAACGTTAAGTACTCATAATAAATTAGATAAATACATTGTTGCCGATGCCGGATATGGATCAGAATCAAACTATCGTTTCATTGAAGATGAATTACCAAATCAAACTGCTATAATTCCTTACGGTACCATGATTAGAGAACAAAGCAAAAAATGGCGAACTGATGATAGAAAAGTTATGAACTGGGATTATCATGAAAATAATGATTACTATATTGATCCGCACGGCGTGCGATTTAACTTTAAAGCGTATCGGAAAAGAACCGATAAATATGGAATAGTTCGTGAATTTAAAGAATATCAAGCAGAGTTACTAGATGAGAATCAGATAATTATTCCTGCGGCTAAAACACTTAGAGGTGCACGTCGTAAGATTCAAGTTAACGGATCTTGGGAATATTTTAAGGCACAACAATGTGAACGACTTTCTGAACCAGAAACGGGTCAAATTTACGCGCACCGTAAAATTGATGTAGAATCCGTTTTTGGTCGAATGAAGGCCTCTTTGCCGTTCAATCAATTTCTATTGCGAGGGATTGAGAAGGTTAAAAAGGAAGCAGGTTTGATAGTAATGGCATTAAATATCCAAAAATTAGCCAGTTTAGGAGGTAAATAATACTTCTGTTTTCTATATTTTTTTAAATAAAAAGAAATAAGGCTCCAGAAATCAAAAAATGATTTCCGGAGCCTTATTTTGAACTTTATTGAAGGGACTTATGTCACAGCCCCTTTTCCAATTTTAAAATATTCAAGTAAGGATTGATACAACCTGATCAATATTATCTTAATTAGTCAATTATATTCATGATTAACCCAATAACATTTTTCGTCACCAATGTCTTACCGATATACTAACTTAGGTTCATCATGTACTTGAACCTTAATATAATTAGTCTACTAATTGAACTTTCAAACTGTTTGTTGTTCCTTTTTCACCAACTGGAAGACCAGCAGTGATTAAGATAAGGTCACCTTTTTTAGCGAAACCTAATTCTTTAGCTTTTTCAGTTGCTAAACTAAACAATGCATCTGTTGATGCTGGTTTTTCAGCAATGATTGGGTGAACACCCCAGTTAACTGATAAACCATGACGAGTTTGTTCGTCAAAAGTAATAGCTAAAATATCTGAGTCAGGACGGTATTTAGAAATCATACGTGCTGTTTGACCAGATTTTGTAGCAGCGATGATAGTTTTAATACCTAAGCTATCAGCTGTTTCAGCAACAGCACGACCAATAGTTTCAGTAACATCATTTTTGTCAAATTCATTTAATGCAAATGAGCTATGTGCACGCAATGCATTTTCAGATTTTTCATCAATACGAGCCATTGTTGCAACTGATTCTACAGGGTAGTCACCATTAGCACTTTCACCTGAAAGCATTGTTGCATCTGTTCCATCAAATACGGCATTAGCAACATCAGATGCTTCAGCACGTGTAGGACGTGGGTTTTCTTGCATTGAATCAAGCATTTGAGTAGCAGTAATAACTGGTTTGCCCAAAGCGTTACATTTTTTGATTAAGTCTTTTTGAACTAAAGGAACATTTTCAGCAGGAATTTCAACACCCATATCGCCACGGGCAATCATTAATCCTTCAGAAACTTCCATAATAGCATCAATATTATCGATACCTTCTTGTGATTCAATCTTAGGGAAGATTTGAACATGTTCCATTCCTTTTTCTTCAAGTAAAGCGCGGATATCTAAAACATCAGCTGGTTTACGTACAAAACTTGCAGCAATGAAATCAATGTTTTGATCTAAACCAAAACGAATATCGTCTGAATCTTTTTCAGTAATACCAGGTAAGTTAATTGATACACCAGGAGCGTTAACACCTTTACGTGAACCTAAACGACCAGAATTCATAACAGTTGTTACTAATTCGTTAGCAGCTGTATCAATTTCATCAATTCTCATATCGATAAGACCATCATCAAACAATACGTGGCCTCCAACATGAACATCTTCAATTAAACCTGGGTAAGTAACAGCAATCTTTTCTTTTGTTCCTTCAAGTGAATCATCCATTGAAATACGAACAATATCATTAATTTCAAAGTTGATTTTACCTTCTTTTTGAACAGTAGTACGGATTTCTGCACCTTTAGTATCAAGCATGATACCAACCATTTTACCAGTAATTTTTTCTGCTTCATGAACTAATGTCATACGACCTAAATGTTCTTCATGGTCACCATGAGAAAAGTTGAAACGGAAAACATTAGCACCGGCTTCGATTAATTTAACAATTGTATCAAGATCTGAACTGGCTGGACCAAGTGTACTTACGATTTTAGTTTTTTTCATTAGATTATGATCTCCTCTTAGTTTACTTATTATTTATAAATAACAATAACAGTATTATATTATTTTGGTGTTGAAAGTCGTGTATTTAAGTCTAAAAGACTCAAATCTGTATGATGTTTATGTTCTTCAAGCGTTGCAACAATATCTTCAGCAACTAATTTGTTGTCTTTAATACCAATTGCTAATCCGCCTTTACCTTCCATAAGAAGTTGAACAGCATAATCACCAAAACGACTTGCTAAGACACGATCTTTGGCAGTTGGTACGCCACCACGTTGTGTATGGCCTAAAATAGTCACACGTGTTTCAAAATTACCATATGTGTCTAATTCAGCAGCAAATTCACTAGCTCCCATAACACCTTCAGCTAATACGATAATTCCTGAATCTTTACCATGTTCACGGTTACTGTTGAGCTTGTCTGCAATTTCTTGCATGTTATATCCTTTTTCAGGAATAACAATAACATCAGCACCACCAGCAATACCGGACCATAAAGCAATATCTCCAGCATTTCTACCCATTACTTCAACGATAAACGTACGTTGATGTGAACGAGCAGTATCGCGAATACGATCAATTGCATCAAGAGCTGTGTTAACAGCTGTATCAAATCCAACTGTGAAATCTGTATCAGGAATATCATTATCGATTGTTCCTGGAATACCAACAGCGTTAAATCCACGTTTTGTGAGTGCTAAAGCACCATGGTATGAACCATCCCCACCGATAACAACTAAAGCATCGATACCGAACTTTTTAAGTTGTTCGATACCTTTTAATTGTCCTTCAGCAGTTGCAAATTCAGGATAACGGGCTGAATATAACATTGTTCCACCGCGTTGAATAACATCATCAACGTCAGCATATTCAATTTTATGAATATCGCCAGCAACTAAACCAGCAAAACCATAATTAATACCGTATGCTTCTAATCCTTCACCAATTACACGACGTGCAACAGCACGAACTGAAGCGTTCATACCTGGCGCATCTCCACCACTTGTTAAAATACCAATGCGTTTCATTTCTTCACCTCAATAAGTAATTTAAGTACATATTTCACTCACTATATTAACACTTTTCAGAAAAGTTGTCTTGTTAAATGTGAAAATATTTTCAGTATTTTCAAGAATAAATTACTTAATGACGACATTTTCAGAACCTAATATTTTTGTAAGCGCTGTATGTGTTTCTTTGTCGTTCCTTAACCAATAAGTTCTATCTAAACTAATTTTACGATTGTCTTTTTCATAGTACAAAATAACCGGTGTTTGACCTAACCTTATTTTCATGGTTTGCATTAATTTTTCTATTTTTTCATTTGTTGTTTCTTTAGTAATCTTCAAAAACCATTTTTTTTGAGTTATTCGTTTAAAATAATCATCTGCTAATTCTATTTTTTTAACAATAATTTGTAATCCTCTATTTGTTTCAACATCCCCCGAAACGACAACGACCTTATTTTTTTCAAGTAAAGATTCTTTCTGTCGAAATAAATCAGGAAATATTGTCAAATCAATCTCACTTGTTTCATCCGAACCATTTACAAAGGCCATTTGTTGACCCTTCTTTGTTCGAATAACTTTTACTCTCGTAAGATTAACTAAAATGGTTACATGTGTCTTATCAGATATTTCCGATATTTTTTTAAAATCGCTTTGATTTAGCTGTTTCCGATACTTCTCAACCGGATGTCCCGAAAGATACGCACCTAAATATTGTGATTCTTTTTCTAATCGAACCATTAATGGAAAGTTTGATTGTCTTGCTATCTTAGGTGTTAATAATTCAAATAAATTAGTATTATTTCCACTTAAATCAATACTACTAATTAATTCTGGTAGAGCACTAATCAACTCAGCACGATTATATTCAAATTGATCAAAACACCCAGAATATATTAAAGCTGAAATATTTTCCTCATTTAAATATTTTTTATCTATCCGATGCAGGAAGGATTGGAAATCTGTGAACAATTCTTTTTTCCGTAATGTAATGATATGTTCAATAAAGTCTTTTCTAAGTCCTTTAATACTATTTAATCCAAATAAAACAATATTTTGTCTTAAACTAAAACCTACCTCGCTCATATTAATATCAGGTAATTTAATTATTACATGATATTGCTTTGCTTCCACTAAGTATTCTTTTATTTTTTGCGGATTATTACCAACGGAATTTAAAATAGCTTCAAAAAATGCAGCTGGAAAATTAGCTTTAATATAGGCTAATTGAAAAGCAATTTTACTATAGGCAACGGCATGTGAACGATTAAATCCATAATTAGCAAACTGCTCAATATAACTATAAACTGTTTTAGCTACATCTTCTTGAATTCCATTATCATATGCCCCATTGATAAACTGAGTACGCATTTCATCAATAGTCTTTTTTTTCTTTTTACTCATTGCTCGGCGTAGTAAATCAGCTTCACCAAGTGTAAAATTACCCATCTTTGATGCGACCTGCATAACCTGCTCCTGATAAACTAATACACCATAGGTTGACTCAAGAATTTGTTTTAAACTATTGTCCGGAAATGTTATTTTTTCAAGATGATGTTTTCGTGCAATAAATGTATCTATATTTTCCATCGGACCCGGCCGATATAACGCATTTACAGCTGCGATATCTTCAAAAGATGTTGGTTGTAATTTTTTTAAAACATTTTTGATACCATTAGATTCAAATTGGAAAACACCGGATGTATCACCTAATCTAAAAAGAGCTAATGTTTTTTCATCTTCTAAATTAATGAATGCTGGATTGAAGTCTGCTTGATAATTCTTTTTAACCTGTGTTACAGCTTGATCTAAAATATTTAAATTACGTAGACCTAAAATATCGATTTTTAATAAACCAACATTTTCAACTATATCTTTAGAATACTGCGTTAAAAGAATATCCTCACTTCCATTTTGTAACGGAACCACTTCTCGTAAATCAATTTGGCTCAATACGACCCCTGCTGCATGCGTAGAGTAGTGTCTTGGAATCCCTTCGATATGCTGCGCAATTGTAAAAATATTTTTATTTTTGGAACTATCATTAACTAAATTACGTAATTTTTGTGATTGTGCTAGCGCCTCTGTCAACGTAATTTTCAAAACATTTGGAATTGAATCACTCCACCCTTTCATTTCAAAAGGTGATACACCAAATACTCGACCAACATCCCTCAAAGCCTGTTTTGCTGCCATTGTGCCAAATGTAATAATTTGAGCCATGTGATAATGTCCATATTTTTGATGTAAATAATTAAGGATTAGTCCACGTTTATCATCTGGAATATCTAAATCAATATCCGGCATCTGAACACGTTTTGAATTCAAAAAACGTTCAAACAATAAATTATATTTAATTGGATCAACATCCGTAATCGTTAAAACGTAGGCTGTGATCGATCCAGCAGATGACCCTCGTCCTGGGCCAGTTATAATATTTTGCGAATGAGCATAGTTCATAATATCCCAAACGATTAAAAAGTAATCTTCAAATCCCATTTGTTGAATAACGTTTAACTCAAGTTCTAATCTTTGTTTATATTCCTTAGGTACACCATTTGGAAACCGCTCATTTAATCCAGTATTACACATACTTCTCAAATAACTATGTGCTGTTTCATTATTAGGTAATGGATACTCAGGTAGTTTGGGTTGTGAGAATGTTAATTCCAGAGACGTTTCATCTGCTAAATTTTGGGTTTCTTGAATTGCATCTGCCATTAGCAATTCTTGATATTGCTCCGTTATCTCTTTTGGATTTCTTAATGCATATTCTCCCTGAATTTGTTCATCAACTTTATTAATTAAAATCGTTTCACCAGTACTAATTGCCTTTAACACATCAATATCAAACTGATTTTCAGCATCCAAATAAGCTACTTCATCTAGCGCAATTACACGAATATCAAAATTTTGAGCTAAAGATTTAATTGATTGTGCCGTAATTTTATCCATTAAGTGAGATAGGCCAACTCGAATATTTTCTGAACCTATTAAGCTTTGATATTTGGCTAATAATTCTTTTGCATCGGATATTTGACTTTGTTCAATTAAATAACTAAATTCACTTTTTTCACTAGGTGATAATATAAATAAACCGTCTAAATAGTTAGTTAAACTACTAAAGTTTAACTTATCATCATTTAAGGTCATTTTTAAGGTCGATAATTGCATTAAATTTTGATAACCTTGTTTATCTTTTGCAATAAAGGTCAATTCATATTCATGGTTTGTTTCGATTAAACCGGAGATATCTAACGTTAGTCCGATAATTGGCTTAATTTCAGCTTTTTGACAGGCATTATAAAAATCAATTGCACCATACAATGTATTATTATCTGTTAAGGCAATTGCTTTATAGCCTTTACTTTTAGCACTTTGAACAAGATCATTAATTTTAGTGGTGCTTTGTAATAAGCTGAATGAACTTTTAACTTTTAACGGAACAAACATTTTATCCCCCTTTTCACGTATCTATTAATGTTATTATACAAAACTTTTTAACAATACCCAATAGACACTAAAAAGCTTTTGCAAAAATAATTATTTGTGCTAAAATTAGCTTTGAATGTGAGGTGCTGTTCTATGATGAAACAATTAACAATTCTCTTTTGGGGCTTCATTTTTGGTGAAGTAATTGGTTATATCGTAAGCTCACTAACTGGTACATTGTTTGCACCAGTTTTGTTAATCGGTATTATTTTTGCAGTTACCGGCTTAATTGTCGTAAATTGCCTCTACGCCATTCTCAAAGATCCTAAATCAGATAAATAAAAAAAGATAAACTAATTAGTTTATCTTTTTTTTGGCTTTATAAGACTATAAGGAAAAATTTGAGAAAGAAAGGTCTCAATATGTCCTCTAGTTTAACTCATCCACACTATTTAATAATACCTATTTTGTTTCTTCAGATACTAATTTTATAATTTCTAGAACAACATCCGTTGCTTTTTCCATTGTTTCAACTGAAACAAATTCAAATCGCGCATGCATATTTTCTGCTCCAGCAAATATATTTGGTGTTGGTAATCCCATGAATGAGATTTTTGAACCATCTGTCCCACCACGTACTGGATAGATATCCGGTTTAATTGCTAAATTTTCCATAGCTTCTTTAGCAACAGTCACAACAGTCATATCCTTCTCGATTACTTCACGCATATTGTAATATTGATCTACCATATCAATTGTCACACGTTCAGAATCAAAATCAGCATTCATTTTATCAGCAATACCCATCATATACTTTTTGCGATCTTCGAATTTTTGGCGATCATGATCACGAATAATATATACCATTTTTGCTTCATCAACTGTACCTTCTACTGAAATTAAATGGTAAAAACCTTCGCGGCCTTCAGTTTTTTCAGGTACTTCATCTTGTGGTAATAATGAGTCAAATTGATTTGCTAACTTACTTGCATTAATTAAAACACCTTTAGCAGTTGCAGGATGAACTTCCTTACCTTGAATTGAAACGACTGCTTGAGCAGCATTAAATGTTTCATATTCTAATTCACCTAATGGTCCACCATCAACAGTGTAAGCTAAATCAGCTCCAAAATCGGCTACGTCAAATTTATCAGCACCTACCCCAATTTCCTCATCAGGTCCAATACCAACTTTAATGTCACCATGCTTAATTTCAGGATGTGCAACTAAATAAGCTACAGCAGTAATAATTTCAGCTACTCCCGATTTATCATCTGATCCTAATAGTGTTGAACCATCTGTTGTAATTAATGTATTGCCTTTATAATTTTTTAAATTTGGAAATTCTTTAATAGTTAGTTTAAATTTACCATCATCGTCAAGATTAATATCAGATTCGCCATCATAATTTTCAACGAATTGGGGGTTAACACCCTCTGCTGTAAATGCAGCTGTATCCATATGTGAAATAAAACCAACCGCTTTAACGTTTTTACCAGCTTCTAAATTACTTGGTAATGTTGCTAAAACATACCCACTTTTTTTAGAAATACGTGCATCCTTTAATCCAATTTGTAAAAGTTCTTCCTTTAATTCTTTCGCAAATTCAACTTGAGTTTGCGTTGAAGGAGTTACCCCTGAATTTTCATCAGAACGAGTTTCTACTTTAACATACTTAATAAAACGTGGAATTAATTCTTCATATTTTGTCATGATAGCGTATCTCCTAATCTATTATTTAATATCTCTAATCATACTCTAATTTTAAAATTAAATAAACTGAAATGGATCTGTATTAATATCTGATTCAATAATCTCAATTTGCCAATTATTTTCTAGATTCCATTCTCCAAATAACCGTTTCAATTGTGCTTTACAGATACTTTCAACATGATGGCCCGGATCAATAACTGACAACCCTTCTGCTAACATGTCATGAGCCGTGTGGTAGTAGACATCTCCTGTTACGTAAACATCCGCCTGCTGCTTAATTGCCTCATGATAAAATTTACCACCATCACCACCTAGAACTGCAACACGCTTAATTGATTGCGTCAAATCATTAGAAATCAGTCTTAATCCACTTATGTTAAATTGCTTCTTACAATATTCAGAAAATTCAATAACAGTCATAGGACTAGTTAAATTTCCGATTCGACCCATTCCATAATCTGAACTATTTGTATGCACTAACGGGATTGTTTCTTGTAATTTTAAACGACTCGCTAACCAATCATTCATCCCACCTGTAACATTGTCTAAATTAGTATGAGCTGCATACACTGTTATATTATGACTCAATAAATCGGCATACATTTTATTTTGAGGATTCGTAGTATCCAAATTTTTTGCCGGTCTAAATATTAATGGATGATGTGCGAAAATAAAATCTACATTTTTATTAATTGCTTCTTGGACAACTTCTGGACGAACATCTAAAGTTGTCATTACTTTAGTAACAGTATTATTAATATCACCTAATTGTAGGCCTACTGGATCACCAATTTCAGCCATACTTTTTGGAGCAAATACTTCGAATTGATTGACTAAATCAATAATTTTTGTCATCCCAGCATCTCCTCAATTTCTTTGATATCAACTTCTAATATCCTTTTTTTATCAATAGGAACTTTATTTGCTGCCTCAAAATTTTTTAAAACTTTACGCTTTTTTTCCATTTGCTTGTGCCATTTAGCTTTGAATACATCGCTTTGCTCAATTCTTAATTTAGGTCCATACTTTAAATCTAATATCGAGTAGCTCATTTTAGTGTTAACTTTCTCAGCAACAATAATTTCATAGACATGATGGTCGTCTTCGACAATATCTTCATCAATAATTTGATATGAATGATCCATTAACCATTCTCTTATTAATTTTTGTCCAACATTAGGTTGAATAATTAAACGACGGACACCCGTTAATTTTTCTAAATCGGCAGTAAATATATCCTTTATTAAAGGGCCACCCATTCCGGCAATTGTGATAGTATCAATATTATCGTCTAATTTAATTGCCTTTAACCCATTAGCTAATCTTGGCATTATCATGTGGTCTAATCGTTCTGTATTAATTTCTGTTACGGCATTTTCATAAGGCCCTTTAGCTACTTCTCCAGCAACAGCATATGAAATAATTTTATTAATAGCTAAATACGCAGGTAAGTAAGCATGATCCGATCCAATATCGGCCAATCGTGCATTTTTTGGTACAAATTTTGCAACTCGAACTAATCGATCTGATAAATGTCGTGCATCCATTTCTTGATCCTCTTCTTTCGTATCTTATCTTTTCTTATTATAACTAAAAAAGGACCATTATAAAACAGGTTTCGTTTTATAATGGTCCTTAAATTTTTTATTCTAAGAAATCTTTTAATTGTTTTGAACGAGATGGATGGCGTAGTTTACGTAATGCTTTAGCTTCAATTTGACGAATACGTTCACGTGTCACTCCAAACACTTTACCAACTTCTTCAAGTGTTCTTGTGCGACCATCATCAAGACCGAATCTTAAACGCAGAACATTTTCTTCACGATCTGTTAATGTATCAAGAACATTTTCTAGTTGCTCCTTCAAGAGTTCATAAGCCGCATGGTCAGCTGGACTAGTTGCATCTTGATCTTCAATAAAATCACCTAAATGTGAATCATCTTCTTCACCAATTGGTGTCTCTAATGAAACAGGTTCTTGAGCAATTTTTAAAATTTCACGAACTTTTTCGGCTGGCATAGCTGGCATATCCATTTCAGCACCAATTTCTTCAGGAATTGGTTCGCGAACAAGTTCTTGTAATAATTGGCGTTGAATTCTGATTAATTTATTAATTGTTTCAACCATATGAACTGGAATTCTAATTGTACGTGCTTGATCAGCAATAGCACGTGTAATTGCTTGTCTAATCCACCATGTCGCATATGTTGAGAATTTAAATCCTTTACGATAATCAAATTTCTCAACAGCCTTCATTAATCCCATGTTACCCTCTTGAATTAAATCAAGAAATTGCATTCCACGACCAACGTAACGTTTAGCAATTGAAACAACTAAACGTAAATTAGCTTCTGCCAATTTTTGTTTTGCTTCTTCGTCGCCTTCTTCAATTTTTAATGCTAAAGCAACTTCTTCTTCAGCTTTTAAAAGGTTAACACGACCAATTTCTTTCAAATACATTCTAACTGGGTCATTAATTTTTATTCCAGTTGGTGCTGATGTGTCTTTTAAAGCTTTCTTTGTAACTTTTTCAGCTGCTTTTAAACTATGTTCACTTGGGTTTCCCTCTTCATCAACAACAGCAATACCAGCATCTGCGACTTTTTGAAGTAATTTATCCATACGATCAGCATCTAAATGGAATGGTGTTGCTAGTTCATCTGTTAAATTATCATACTTAATTTCTTTTTTTACTTTATATTCCTTGATCAACTTCGTTTGTGCTTTTTTAAAGCCTTTTTCGTCAAATTCTGATTCTTCAACTTTTTCTACTTTTTTTACCATTAATAATTCCTCCCTTAGATGGATGTTCGTGGTACTTGTTGTTTTTGATATAATGCAATTAACTTAACTGATAATTCATTGGTTAGTTCTGTATTGCCAAGACGATTTGCTTCCATAAGATCTGATCGAACTTGATTAATTGATTGTTCCATCGGCGAATCATTCATAATGACGGACACACAATCATCAAATTCATCCTCTGAAGACTCTTCTGCAACTGTCATCAGCTCTATTTGCATTAAAAATCTCTTTGAAGACTCTTCTGGCAAGTAATCTAAAAAACTAGCAATTTCATATTGCTCATGTAATTCTAAATAGCCTTCAGCTAACGTATATATTAACTGATAACTATCATGAACAAAACTAAAATCATCAATTGATCGAATTTTCAGCCAAGCTGTATGATCATGTAATATACGATAAAGCAATAATCTTTCAGCTCTTTCAACACGATCAATTTTTTCATCGCTCATGACCTCTGAGCGATTTTCTACAGGTGGTTCATCTGTTCGAACCCTTGGAACTTGATTAACTTGTTGCACTACTTTTGGTTGAACGGCAACTAAATCAATTAACTGTTGTCTTAGAATTCCTTTATCAATTTTAAATTCATCTGCCAACTGATTAATATAAATATCTTGCTCAAACGGCGTTTTAATTGTAGTTAAAACTTGTAGTACTTGATCAATATAATCAATTTGCTCACTTTCATTTTTTAAGTTTTTATTTCGTTTCAAAAAATTCATTTTGAATGAAATAACCGTCTCTCGAGCAGAGTGAGCTAACTCCAGAAACGCTTCTTTACCATTTTTTTTAACAAACTCATCAGGATCCATACCGTTAGGAATGGCTAGCACGCCAACTTTCATTTTTGTCTGATTCGCTAGCAGGTTCAAAGCACGATTTGTTGCATTTTGCCCGGGTTCATCCCCATCATAACAAATATTTAATTGTGATGTTGAACGTTCTAACAAATAAATTTGTTCATTTGTTAAACTTGTTCCCATAGAGGCGACACCATTTTTAACTCCAGAGCGGTATGCTGCTAAAACATCCATAAATCCTTCGAACAAAATAACATTTCCTTCTGTCCGAATTTCTTTTTTTGCCAAATCGTAATTAAATAGAATCTCTCTTTTATTAAAAATAGGCGTTTCAGGACTGTTTAAATATTTAGGTAATTCTTTATTTTTTTCAAGCAGACGACCTGAAAAGGCAACAACTTGACCATTTTGATTTCTAATCGGAAACATCACTCGATCAATAAATCGTTCACGCAAATCACCTGTTTGATTTTCAATAAATAGTCCAGACTGCCTTAATAATTGATAGTCTACTTTCTTTTCCTTAAAAAAATCTTGTAAGACCGATTTCCCAGGCGCAAATCCAATTTGGAAAGTTTTGATAATTTCATCCGTTATACCACGATTATGCAGGTAATCTAATGCCTTTTGACCCATTTCTGTATTCATTAAAATGTGTTGATATAATTTAGCACCGTCATCATGAATTTGCTTTAACTGACGATTTTCAGTTGATTCTTGTGTCCTTGCTGACTGAGATTCAGAATATTTACTATCGATATCCATTCCTGAAAATTCTGCAACTTTATTGACAGATTCTGGAAAGCTAAGTCCCTCTAGCTCAATTAAGAACTTAAAAACATTCCCACCTCTTCCACAGCTAAAACAGTGAAAAATTTGTTTCTCTTCGCTTACAGAAAATGAAGGCGTTTTTTCTTCATGAAATGGACATAAACCCATAAAATTACTACCAGATTTTTTTAATCCGACATACTGACTAATGATATCAGTAATATTCACACTAGTTCGCACCTGTTCAATTACGTTTTCGGGTATTCTCATTCCAACTACTCACCTCCAAAACTAACGATACGAAGTTACCTATATTTTGAGTACCCATAATAATAGCATTTATTTGACATAAATACAATTATTAGCTTCAAGTAATAGACACTTTTGTCAAATATGACTATTCTGATTCTATTACCAAACAAAAAAGGAATTTATCTTCACAGATAAATTCTCATTTTTATATTACTTAATATTTAATTTACTTAAATTACCTAATTTTGAACTCATCTTAGCAATTAAACTCAATTGATTTAAGCGATTATTTTTAATTTTTGTATCATCAACCATAACCATTGTCTGGTCAAAATAATTTTCAATTAGCGGACGAATCTCGCTTAATGTAGTATATAACTTCTCTGACGTTAAATCTGCCAACTGACTTTGGATTATTTCAACTCGTTCAAATAAATCTTTTTCAGCAGTATTATCTAATAATACTTGTTCAACAACTAGATTAGTTGCCTCATTTTTATCTGCTAGCTTTAATACACGATTGATTGCTTCAACGGTCTCCTTGAAATCCTTATCATTTTTATGATTTTCTAAGGTTACAGCGGCCTCTGACATAACTAATAAATCTGCATCTGTACTTTCAACAACACTTTCAATTACATCATAACTGACGTTTTTATTTGAAAGCCATTGCTTCATACGATCATTAACAAAACTTAAAATATCTTTATCATTTTCGCCAACAGTCATCTTGGTAAATAAATCTGGATGTATCGTTGCCAATTCCTTAATATCGTTCAGTACCTCAAGTGGTGAAAAATGCCACTGACGATCTTCAACAATTCTAACTATCCCAAACGCTTGACGACGAAGTGCATAGGGATCATTTGATCCAGTTGGAATTAATCCAACTGAGAAGAAACTTGACATGCTGTCCAACTTATCAGCAATTGCTAAAACTGCACCAATTTTTGATTTAGGTAGTTCGCCATCAGCACTAATTGGCATATAGTGTTCAGAAATTGCTTGTGCAACAGTTGGATTTTCGCCCATTAGCAAGGCATATTTCTCACCCATAATTCCTTGAAGTTCAGAAAATTCTCCAACCATCCCTGTTACCAAATCAAATTTATAAATTTCACTTGTTCTTTGTAAAAGAGATAATTCATGGTCATTTAAGCCAAGGCGTTTACCAATGATTTGTGCCATTAATTGAACACGTTCCATTTTTTCAGACATTGATCCAATTTTATCATGGAATGTGACATTTTTTAATCGCTCTACATAATCATTAATCGTTTGTTTTTGATCTTCTTGGTAGAAAAATGCAGCATCTTCCAATCGTGCTGTAAGAACCTTTTCATTGCCTGCTTCGACGTTAGCAATGTTAGCTTCTGTCCCATTACGAACTGAGACGAACATTGGTAAGATTTCATCGTTTTGGCCACGCACATAAAAGAATCTTTGATGGTCTTTCATTGAAGTCATTAGAACAACATCAGGAATATCTAAATATTTCTTATCAAAATGACCAGAAAATACTGTTGGATATTCAACTAAATTGTTAACTTCTTCCAAAAGATCCTCATCAAGAATAATATGCCAGTCTTGATTATTTTCAAGATTAGTAATTTGTGTTCTAATCATTTCTTTTCGTCTATTAGAATCAACGATTACATATTGTTCTTCTAATTTTTTAACATACTCTGTTACTGAGGCTAAATCTACAGCTTCTCCTAAAAAACGATGGCCTTGCGTTTGGCGGCCAGATTTAATATTTAAAATACTGAATGGAATAACGTCACTATCAAGTAACGCAACTATCCAACGAATTGGTCTAACATATTTAAAGTCATAATTTGCCCAGTGCATCATTGTTGGGAATGTCATCGCTTCAATCACATCTTTAATCTGAACCAAAATATCTTTGGCAGATTTACCAGCGATAAATTTATTTACATAGACATACTCAACGCCTTTTAATTCTTTAAACGTTATATCGTCTGTTGTTACTCCTTGTCCACGGACAAAGCCTTTTGCAGCATTAGACCAATTTCCTTCATCATCCATGGCAATTTTCTTTGCAGGTCCTTTAGCTTCTTCTTGAATATCTGCTTGTTTATCAGCCAAACCAGTCACTTCAACAGCTAAACGTCTGGGTGTTGAGAATGCCTTTATTTCGTCAAATGATAACCGTTGCTCTGTTAAAAAGTCACCTACACGTTTAGCCAATTGATTTTGGCTAGGTGTAACAACATGAGCAGGAATTTCTTCTAACCCAATTTCTAATAAAAAGGAATGTGTCATCTTATTTATCCTCCTTTAATAATTTACTACGAAGTTTTTCATCTTTTAGTAATGGGTAGCCTAATTTTTTACGCTCCTGTACGAAAACTTTAGCAATTGATTTAGCCATATTTCTAATTCTTGCTAAATATCCAGCACGTTCAGTAACAGAAACGGCTCCTCGAGCATCTAATAAATTAAATGTATGACTACATTTTAAAACATAATCGTATGCCGGATGAACTAACCCATTGGCAATCTGTTTTTTGGCTTCTGTTTCATATACATCAAACAAATTAAATAACATTTCTTGATTGCTTTCTTCAAATGAATATTTAGAATTTTCATATTCTGGTTCTTTAAATATGTCGCCGTACATGACCCCATCAGCCCATTCAAGATCATAAACACTCTCAACATCTTGAATATATGAAGAAAGGCGCTCTAAACCATAAGTAACTTCACTAGTGACGGGATGTACCTCTAATCCACCAACCTGTTGGAAATAAGTAAATTGTGTAACTTCCATACCATCAAGCCAAACTTCCCAGCCAACACCAGCACAACCCATTGATGGGTTTTCCCAGTTGTCTTCAACAAATCGAATATCATGTTCAGCTGGATCAATACCTAATGCACGCAAACTATCCAAATATAAATCTTGAATATTTGCAGGAGATGGTTTCATCACAACTTGAAATTGATGATGTTGGTACAAACGATTGGGATTTTCGCCATAACGACCATCTGCAGGACGTCTTGAAGGTTCAACGTATGCAGCATTCCATGGTTCTGGTCCAATTGCACGTAAAAATGTGTAAGGGCTCATAGTTCCAGCACCTTTTTCTGTATCATAAGCCTCCATTAACATACAACCCTGATCAGCCCAGAATTTTTGTAATGTCATAATAATATCTTGAACAGCTAACTTTTTTGACATAGTATTCCTCCTTATTTTTAAGCACAAAAAAACCTATGCAGTCTTATAGACCACATAGGGACGATTTTAATATCGCGGTTCCACCCTACTTCTGGTTCAATTCAACCAGCAGCTTCATTAACAAAGGACTCCGAAAATGCCAATAAAAATAATTAATTACTTAGCTTGCACTAATCCTAAGTTCGCTTTAATAACTATTCTTACCCTTTTTCATCATAATCCCGCTATTTATTTCTCTATAATCATAGTTTAGAAATAAGTATTTGTCAATTATATTTCAGTATTTTTCTTTAATGAGACTGGCCAAGAACTGATTCCATCGATAAATTTTTTACTTTTCAAATTTAATCCAACACTATTATCATAAATAACATCAATAATACGACGTAATTCCTTTTTGGTACTCTCAGCAACCTTGATTGAATTTAATTTATCAAGATTCACTACAGAAAATTGTCTCAAATAAAAAATTGTTTTTTGAGTAGCATGAAGTCGATTATTATCAAGATACCAATGTTTAGAACACAGTAGCCCACCGTAAGATTCTGAATAATCAAATTCTCCCTGCGTTTCGCCACCAACTGCACAGACCTGCAATTGAGGCTGTACACCAAAAACTGTTAATAGCTGAATTTCAATAATATTTGTAATAATTTCTGGATCAAATTCTTCGTTAATCAATCGAATTGCTGTCACAACTTTTCGGTACCAAACAGAGATGGGTTCGTTATCTTTGAATGCAGCATCAATTAAACTAAAAATATAAATGGTATAAGCATTACTGATTATATCCTGTGAAATCGTTTGAAATTGTTCAAACTCTTTAGCAGTATTAATAAATGATAATCCGTTGTCATTTATACTCCCACTGTAAGTTCCGATTGTAAATGGTAGTAAAGCAGCAGATAATTTGAATCCTCGTTTTCTAGCACCTTTAATAAAAAACATTTTTTTACCATAACGATCGGTTAAAAATTTCACTAAAAGATCACGTTCTTTATATTCTTTACGATAAAGTAAAATCCCTTCAAAATCTGCATTATTCTGAACGATACTATGCATCCCCTTTCCATGAGCAAATAAAAATCGGAACAAAAATTATCTTGTTCCGATCATTAGTTACTTCTTAATAGTCATCTTCACGGTAACCAAATGCTTTTAAATCAGTCTGTTTATCTCGCCAATTTTTTTGAACTTTAACCCAAAGTTCCAAATAAACGCGATCACCAAGCATCGTTTCGATATCTTTTCTAGCTTTAACACCGATATCTTTTAACATTTTACCACCTTTACCAATAATAATACCTTTTTGCGTTGGACGTTCAACGATAATTGTTGCAGAAATGTGCAATTTTTCTTCGTCCTCTTTTTTTATATCTTCAACCAAAACGGCAACTGAGTGAGGAACTTCTTCTCGTGTTAATTGTAAAACTTTTTCACGAATTAGTTCACCCATAACAAAACGTTCTGGATGATCTGTAATTTGATCTTCTGGGTAAAACTGGGGTCCTTCAGGTAATTCACTAATTAATGAATCAACAAGCTCATCGACGTTATTTCCTTTAAGTGCTGAAATTGGGAAAACTTCTTTATAGTCCAAAGATTCTCGATACGTTTCCACAAT
Organism: Dellaglioa sp. CoH-57-MRSF-17; assembly: GCF_056782015.1. Next base: position 290,889 of record NZ_JBXAXY010000002.1, read on the forward strand.
AGCTAATATTTCATCAGGGTGAATTTGGTCAATTTTATTAATAACCAAATAAATTGGTTTCTTAGTATCTTTTAATCGATCAATAATAAAATTATCTCCTGGTCCACGTTTTTCTGTTGCATTAACCATAAATAAAATAGCATCAACTTCACCAAGTGTTGAAAGTGCTGATTTGACCATAAAATCACCTAAACGACTCTTTGGTTTATGAACACCAGGTGTATCAATAAAGACAATTTGTGCATCATCTGTTGTATAAATACCTTGAATTTTATTTCTGGTCGTTTGTGCCTTATCACTCATAATAGCAATTTTTTGACCCATAACATTGTTTAAAAATGTTGATTTTCCAACATTTGGTCGTCCTAAAATTGCCACAAATCCTGAATGAAACTTTTTATTTTGCATTAATTAATTCTCCTCTTATTTATGTACCTTTTATTATAATTGACTAATCAAAAACTAATTCTAACAGTTGTGGGATAAAAATAAGACATCCAACAATCATCGCAAATAGTGCCGAAAGTAAGACAGCAGCAGCTGACATATCTTTAACTTTTTTTGCAATCTCATTATATTTATGACCAGTTGTCAGATCAACCAGATTCTCTATAACTGTGTTCCAAACTTCATTAATAATAACCATACTAATGCTAAGAGCTAGCCATAGCCACTCTGTTTCAGAAATTTGAAAAATTGCCGCACAAATAGATACTAGTATCATCATGGCTACATGTTTTTTCATATTTCTTTCTTCTTTAAAAACCGTAACAAGGCCATCTAGAGAATGTCCTAGTGACAACAAAAATGTTCGATTTTTTTTAACTTGGCGCTTATCGTTTAAGGCCATAAGCATCTAATATCTCTGTTTGTAATCCAAACATTTCTTTTTCATCTTCAGGTTCCATATGATCGTAACCATTTAGGTGTAAGAACCCATGGACTGTCAAAAATCCCAATTCACGTTCATAAGAATGACCATAATCAACTGCTTGTTCAGCAACTTTTTCAGTTGAAATCATGATATCACCGATATTTTTAGCAATTTCAGGCATATCCATACCTTCATCATCAGGAAAAATAATTGGCATATCATCTCCATCTTCTTCGATTGCGAAGCTGATGACGTCAGTTGGTCTATCTACATTTCGATATTCACGATTAATTTTGTGAATTTCTTCATTATTCATTAAAGTAACTGACATTTCTGTTTCATCAGGTAATTTTATTTTCTTACCCGCAAAATTAAGAATTTCTTTAATTAATGTTATATTTTTTTCTGGTTCTGCCTTAGTGTGGTCAAAAATTTCTAAATCCATAATAACCCTCTTTAAATTCGTTTTATATGTCCCAAAGTTACTCAACTCAAATAATAGCATAAAAAAAAAGGAACTACAATTCAAGTTGAATTGTAATTCCTTTTTCGCTAATTTAATAATGATTTAACTGTCTCACTTATAACCTTACCATCAGCGCGTCCCTTAAGTTTAGGAATAACCGCACCCATGACTTTTCCAAAATCAGCTTTTGATGTTGCACCAACTTGTGAAATAACTTCTTTCACGACATCAGTAACTTCTTCAGCTGATAATTGTTCAGGTAAATATTTTTCGACAATTTTTATTTCCATATCAAGATTTTCTAAAAGATCATCTCGACCGGCATCTTTGAATTCTGCATAAGATTCTTTGCGTTGTTTTAACTCGCGAGCCAATAAAACAGTTTCATCATCAACTGATAAATCATGACCTGCTTTAATTTCTTCGTTTGTAACAGCTGCTTTAAGCATTCTTACAGTACTTAAAGTTTGTTTGTCTTTTGCTTTCATCGCTTGTTTTAAATCGTTATTAAGTGTTTCTAATAGACTCAACGTGATTCCTCCCTAGACTAGAAGCGTTTCTTAGTTGTTTTACGCTTTCTTGCTGCTTCGGATTTCTTCTTACGTTTCACACTTGGCTTTTCATAGAATTCGCGTTTACGGTATTCTTGTAATGTACCTGTTTTAGAAACGGAACGTTTAAAGCGACGAAGAGCATCATCGAGAGATTCGTTTTTACGTACGACTGTCTTTGACATAGATATCCCTCCCTCCGAGCTTGAATGTAACCGTCTTTTTATGCATTAAGTTGCATCGTCGAACTGTCCTTGTTCATTATAACTAAAGTCTTTATCGCCGTCAATAAATCTTTTATAAAATATTTGAGATAATACAAAAAATATACTTTTTTTTAACAAATTAAGCATAAATCAATTGATCTAAATCAATAAACAGCTTTAATTTAACCCAAGTTCCGTTAATAGATTAGGATTAAAGGTATTTTCTTTAAACATCAAAATTTCTTTTTGATATGGTGATTGTTGATTTTTTTTATCTACACCTACATATGGTGTTTCTAATATTTTAGGTACCTTACTAAATCTTTCGTCATGTACAATACTATTTAATGCATCAAACCCAATTTCACCAAAGCCAATATTAGCATGTCTATCTTTATGACTTCCTTGAACATTTTTTGAATCGTTAATATGAAAGACTTTCAATCGATCAATTCCAATAATATCATCAAACTTTTCTATAACAGATTCAAAGTCATCTTTAATATTATATCCAGCATCACTAGTATGACATGTATCAAACGTAACAGATAATTTATCATTCAACTTCACACCATCAATCATTTGTGCAATCTGTTCAAATGTTCGTCCAACCTCTGTACCCTTGCCCGCCATTGTTTCAATAGCAATTTGAATTTTTTGGTCTGAAGTCAAAACTTCGTTTAATCCTTCAATGATATGTTTAATTGCAGCTTCATCTCCCGCACCTACATGAGCACCAGGATGGAGAGTCATTTGAGTAGCACCTAATGCTTCGGCCCTATCTATTTCAGCTTTCAAAAAATTGATTGCAAATGTAAAATTCTCTGGTTTAACTGTATTTCCTAAATTGATAATATAAGGGGCATGAACAACTATATCACTTAATCCATGTTCCACCATAAAGGCTTTACCTTTTGGAATATTCATCTCTGAAATATCTTTTCGCCTTGTATTTTGAGGTGCTCCCGTATAAATCATAAATGTACTTGCTCCATTATTCGAAGCCTCTTCGGCGGAACCAAGTAACATATCTTTTCCCTTCATACTAACATGTGATCCTATCAACATTATCCTTACCCCTTTTCGCATTTTAACTTGATTGTATTATAACATTGATTATAAAAAAAGATTTAGAATACTCACCTGACAGGAAGTTTTCTAAATCTTTTATATTTAAATTAAATCAACAAAATGAGCTCTAAATTTATAGTGTAAATGTGATCCTATTAAGAGGAACATTAATGTGATTGACCAAAATAGTAATAGTTGTGTTGGATTATTAAAAAACCAACCTTCGCTCAAGAAAGTTTCTCTAAACCCTGCGACTAAATAGTTAAACGGATTTATTTGTAGAATTCTAACAAAAACTTTAGGAAAACTACCAGAATTTAAATTGAATAAAATACCTGACATGTAAAATAAAACCCTCATAATCGATTGGAGTGCTATATAGTAATCACGAGCTAAAATTGAGATGGTTGAATTAAAAATACCGAAAGCAAATAAAAATGCAATCATACAGATAAAATAATAAATGTACTGTAACCAATACAAAGTGGGCGTTACACCTGATAATAATAAAACAATAATACTAAAACCGAACATAACCCAATACGCAGTCATTTGACTGACCATACGAATTGTTGGTAGTACGCTAACTGGAAATTTCATTTTAGCAACTAATCCAACTTTTTCATAAACACTACGAGACATACCAAGTACACTAGAATTCATAAACAACCATGGGGCGATACCCACCATCATCCAAGCAAAATAATTAACCCCATCTATCTGTTGTCCAGCGTGCAAGGCAACACCGAAAACAAGATAGTAAATACCAATTTGAATCATTGGGTTTAAAAACTCCCATGCAATTCCTAAATAATGACTTTGGTAACTTGCTCGATCTTCATATTTTGAAACTCGAAATATAATTGGTAAATTTTCAAATTGTTCTTTTATAATTGAAATAACTTTTTTCAATGTATTGACGCTCCTTATTTAAGTAAAATAATAATCTAGAACACGCTCTGTCGCATGCCCATCATTAGATGTATTCCATAATAAATTAAATGTTGCTAATTGTCTATCACTATTTTTGAATTCTTTATAAGTAGCAACTAGTTCACTCATTGTTTGCACAATCGGTCCTGGTACCCAGTTATTAAAATCCGATTGAATCCCAATACTACTTTCATAATTCTTTAAATCAAAACAATAGAATAAAACTCGTTCAGCGTTTGGCAATAAACTGAAATCAAAAATAACCGATGAATAATCTGTAATTAAACAATTTGTGATGACCAACAATTCTCCAGTTGTGTATTCATCCACCCATAAAATATCATTATTCTTAGATAATAATTTTTTAAAGGCAAGCTCTTTGTCCTTTAAATGCGGATGTAATTTAATAATTAACTTAGTTTCATCATTTAATAATTCTTGAATATTAGAAAAATCATCTGGTATTTCTAATATAACTTCCCCATTTATATCTTCTCTATATGTTGGTGCGTATAAAATGATTTTTTTCTTAATTAAGTCTGGGTGGCTACTAAAAATATTTTTTTTTGTTAATTTTATCCAATTGCTATCTTTAAATTTATCTGTAGCAGGGTATCCAAGTTCTAAAATGTGATTATCAGAAACATGATAACTTTTCTTAAATACTGACCCCATTTTAGCTGACGCTACAATAAAATCATCAAATTGATTATAGACAGATTGAAATCGTTTTTTATCTTCAGCTGATCGATCAGCTGTCTTAGGCTCATCCCAACCAAACGATTTAATTGCCCCATTTGCATGCCAAAGTTGAACAATTTTGGTTGTTTTTTTTGTATGCATTGTGGCTAAAAAAGCAAAATAATTATCGACAAAAATTAAGTTACTCTTAGAAATCAGAGGGATTAAATTTAATACGAAAGAAATATTTTCAGTAAATATTTTGGTTTCAATATTTAAGTCTTCGATATTCTTAATTTCTAACTTCATAGAAGGTCGATAAAAAATGATTAAATGTTGATTATTATCTAAACATCTTTGATTTAATTTCCGAATGAAGTCACTATTACCACCGAAACTCATTAAATAGCTGATATTAGTACTTTTTTTAGAGAAATTCAGTAACGAAAATAGTCTGATGAGAAATAAGTAGATTATCTTTTTAATTTGCATAACTTATTAATCCTTTAGTTTTATTTATAATGCTTGCTCATAAAAACGTCCCCATATCTGAACGTTTTCTGAGATACTAACAAATGCGACCGGGTCTGACTCTTCCATTGCATCATGTAATTCATTTTGTTCATATCTCGAAATAACGGTAATTAAAAGTGTCTTATCATCATGATGATAAGCACCCTCAACATCGTTAACAATTGTGATTCCACGACGCATATGATTTTGTATTGAATCAATCACACTCTTAGGACGACTCGTCACAATCATAACTTGCATTTTTTGTTGTCTTGTATAAACCATATCCATGACTCTAGCATTAACAAATAATCCCAATGCAGAATAAAAAGCATATGGCCAACCATAAATAAAACCGGCTGCTAGAACAATAAAAGCATTAAAAATAATATTAATAGTTCCAATACTTTTACCTGTTTTCTTTTTAATTGTTAAGCCAATAATATCTAATCCACCAGTTGAAATTCCATTTCTAAGCGCTAATCCAGTACCAAATCCATTAACAGCTCCACCAAATATCGCGCAAATAATAGGATCCGTTGTTAACGTTACTGGCGTAATTGCTTTGATCATAATACTTGAAAATACAACTGCTAGAAAAGTAAACACAGTAAAACGGTGACCAATTTTATTCCAAGCCAAAATGAACATTGGTACATTTAAAAGAAATAAGAGTAACGCAGTCGATATTTGAAATGGTGCATATCGACTAAGGAGGGTTGCTACTAATTGCGCTAACCCCGTAATACCAGAGGCATATATTTTTCCTGGTGTCCAAAAAAAGTTCATCGCAACCGAAACTAATATCGCATATATAAATGCTGTTGAAGCTTTGGCCGCGTATGAATGTTTCTTAAAAATTTGTTGCAGATCGTCCATGATCAAAAAACCTCACATTTCATTTTAACAAGTTACGAATATTATACCATTCATTACGGTCAGATACAGTTAGACATTTACTTATCAAGTAAATCTTAATCTATACAAAAAGAGTCTTTTCAAAATTCATTCGAAAAGACTCTTTTAACTTATTTAGATTTCCAGACAGATTGTTTAAATTGATTCCGTCCACCGTTTTCTTCCATAGCAAATCTTCTTGGATTCTTTTTATAAAACTCTTGATGATAATCCTCAGCAGCATAAAATGGACCTGCATCTTCTATAGTTGTAACAATTGGTTCTTTGAATCTATGACTATCAATCAATAGTTGTCTTGAAGTTTCCGCAATTTTTCTTTGCTCATCATTTAGTGTATAAATCACTGGGCGATATGAACTACCCCTATCTTGAAATTGCCCCATCGCATCAGTTGGATCTGTTTGTTGCCAATATATCTCAACAAGCTGAGCGTAATTAATTTTTTTAGGGTCAAATGTTATCTCAACTGCCTCAGTATGCCCCGTTGTTTCAGATACAACATCTTCATATGTTGGATTTTTAGTGTGTCCTCCTGTATATCCAGATACGACATTTAAAATTCCTGCTTGTTCTTCAAACGGTTCAACCATGCACCAAAAACAACCACCAGCGAATATTGCTTTTTCACTCATTATCATCATTCCCCCTCTTAATATATGATAATAATAAATCACTTAACATAATATTGATATTTTTATGCCTAAAAAAGACTAATGAGTTTAATCATTAGTCTTTTAAACGTCTATTTTAATTTATTTTCTTCAACTTTTAACGATAATTCATCTAATTGCTTACTTGCAACTAGACTAGGCGCATTCGTCAATGGCTCTGATGCTTTTGAATTTTTAGGGAACGCGATAACTTCGCGAATGTTATCTTTCTTTGCCAATAACATAGCAAATCTGTCTAACCCAATAGCCAATCCACCATGTGGTGGGAATCCATAATCAAGTGCATCTAGGAAAAATCCAAATTGTTCTTCCGCACTTTCTTTAGTAAATCCTAAAGCCTTAAACATTTTTTCTTGAATATCGCGTTTATGAATACGGATTGACCCACCACCCAATTCATAACCATTCAAAATAATATCATAACTTTGTGCATGTGCTTCATGTGGATTTTCATCAAGTAAATGAATATCTTCTTCATTTGGCATAGTAAAAGGATGATGCGCAGCAATAAATTTGTCAAAGTCTTCACTGTATTCAAATAATGGCCAATCAACAACCCAAAGGAAGGCGAATCTATTTTCATCAATCATATCCATCTCTTTGGCAATATCATTACGTAAGTAACCTAATGATGCACGAACAACACTTGCTTTGTCAGCAACAAACAAAATTAAATCTCCGACATTTGCACCAGCAGCTTCTTTAATTGCATCAACATGGTCATTTAAAAATTTAGCAATTGGGCCACTAAATCCTTCTTCAGTTACTTTTACCCAAGCTAACCCTTTAGCACCAAAACGTTCAATATAAGCCGTTTTAGCATCAATCGCTTTGCGTGAATACTTATCGGCACCACCAGGAATCGCAATAGCATTAACAAGTCCACCATTGTTTAAAGTATTAGTAAATACTTTAAAATCAATATCTTTAACTGCAGCAGACATATCTTTTAATTCCATATCAAATCTAATATCCGGTTTTTCAGAACCATATCTTGCCATTGATTCATTCCAAGTCATACGTTGTAATGGTAATTCGAGGTCAATATTTAAAGTATCTTTCATTACACGTTTTAATAAACCTTCTGTTAAATCTTGAATTTCTTCAGCAGACATAAATGATGTTTCTAAATCTATTTGCGTAAATTCAGGTTGACGGTCACCACGCAAATCTTCGTCTCTAAAACAACGAGCAATTTGGTAGTAACGATCAAATCCGGCATTCATCAATAATTGCTTAAATAATTGAGGTGATTGTGGTAATGCATAAAAATGCCCAGGATAGACACGGGAAGGTACAAGATAGTCACGAGCCCCTTCAGGTGTTGATTTTGTTAAATATGGTGTTTCAATATCAATAAAATTTTGATTATCTAAGTAGCTGTGAACAGATTGTGTAATACGGCTACGAATCATTAATGATTTTTGCATTTCAGGACGACGTAAGTCTAAATAACGATATTTTAATCTTGTATCATCTACAACATTAATATCATCTTGTATTTCAAATGGCGGTGTTTTTGCTTTATTCAAAATAACTGCATTATGAACTTCAACTTCAATCTTACCCGTTTTCATTCTTGGGTTGATTGCTTTAGCATCCCGTTGTGTCACTTTTCCTGCAACCTCAACAACAAATTCATTACGTAACTCTTCAGCAATCTTTAAAGCTTCGGAATCAAATTCTTGACTAAAAACCAGTTGAACAATGCCCTCACGATCACGTAAATCAATAAAAATTAAATTTCCTAAATCGCGTCTTTTTTGTACCCATCCCTTTAATGTAACTGTTTGACCAATAAAAGTTTCATCAACTAAACCATTGTATGTTGTTCTTTTCATTCTCCATCAGCCTCCATTTCTAATTTTAATGCCTTTTCATATACTTTCGAAAAATCAGTATATACATCTTCTAATTTTAATATAATTTCTTGACTTGTTTTCATATTTTTAAAATTCAAAGTTTGTGTTTCTAGTTCGCTCTCACCTAAAGTCATAACAAAATGAGCATTCATACGATTAGCAGATTTAAATTGACCTTTTGGTTTACGATTTAAATAATCTCTTTCAATTGAATAACCTGCCTTACGCATTGATTGCACGAGTTTTAGTGTTTCAGTATTCGTTTCTTCACCAATACCAACAACATAAACATCTAAACTTTGTTCAACGGGTAATTTTGCATCTTCAGCTTCAAGAACTAATAATAATCTTTCAATCCCCAAGCCAAAACCAATCCCTGGTGTTTCAGGACCACCTAATTGCTCAACAAGGCCATTATATCGTCCACCAGCACAAATGGTCGTAAATTTCCCACCAAATGCTTTTGAATCAGACATAATTTCGAAAATGGTATGGTTATAATAATCAAGTCCACGAACCATTGTTGAATCAACTTCATATGGAATTTCCAATGCATCAAGTAACACTTTTACTTGGTTAAAATGAGCCTGTGACTCTTCACTAAGGTAATCTAGAATTGATGGTGCATTTTTAACAATTTCTTGATCACCTTTATCTTTACTATCCAAAACGCGTAGTGGATTTTTTTCTAAACGTGCTTTTGAATCATCACTTAATTGATCAGCGAAGGGACGTAAATATGCAACTAATGCGTCACGATAATTATCACGACTATCATTATCTCCCAAAGTATTAATAGCTAATTTTAAATTTGTTAATCCAAATTTTGATAAGAAATCAATTGCCATTGCCATAACTTCAACATCAAGTGTTGGATTATCAACCCCAAAGGCTTCAACTCCAATTTGATGAAATTGACGTAAGCGTCCAGATTGAGGTCTTTCATAACGAAACATTGGTCCAATATAATACGTTTTAAATGGCTTTTGAATTTCTGGGCCATAAAGTTTATTTTCAACATACGCTCTAACAACTCCAGCTGTTCCTTCAGGACGAAGTGTTATATGGCGGTCACCTTTATCTTTAAAATCATACATTTCTTTAGTTACAATATCAGAAGTATCACCTGAAGTTCTTGAAAAAACCTCAAAATGTTCAAAAAGTGGTGTTCTAATTTCATCATATTGGTAACTTGAGAATATATTTCTAGCGGTTTCTTCAATATATTGCCATTTTTTTGAATCTGCTGGGATTATATCTGCTGTTCCTTTGGGACGTTGAAATTTCATTATAAATCCTCCTATTTGTGGCATTATATACAAAAAAGCACCCTCATCTAAATACGACAAGGGTGCTTTTGCACGGTACCACCTTAATTTTTTACTAATAGCTTAACGCAACTTAAACGACATGTGATTTAACCACACGCACCTCAAAAGTGTCTTTCGGTTAGCAAAAATGGTGAATATTTCAGCAAATTATTCACTCTCTATACAATTTAACTAACCTAATTTCTTTTTCATCGGTTTTAATATTTTATTAATTATAAAGTTACTCGAGTAACTCTCTAAAGTCAAGTACAGCTTAACTTACAATATTATTAAATTTGATTCTTACTATTGAACAAATATTTGGTATACTAATATTTAGATTCAATATCTATAGTTAAAGGAGTACATAAATGTCAACAAATAGAAAACATGGATTCAGCATAAACTGGCCAAGAGTCATTTTATTAATCATCATTTTTTGTACCCTATGTTTAGGTATTGTAAAAACGACAACTTATTTAAAAGAAACCGTTGTTACATCTGACAATATTAATGTACGTACCGGACCAAGTACGTCAAATAAAGTGTTAGACACTCTTAAGAAAGGTGAGCGTATTACAATTATTCGAGAAAAAAATAATTGGTCATACGTAAGTTTGCCAAATACTAAAAAAGGTTGGGTAGCAAACTGGATTCTTTCTAAAAAAAATGCCAAAGTGACTAAATTATCTGAAGCAACGATTGTTTTAGATCCCGGACATGGCGGTAACGATTCAGGTGCACTTTCAATCAAAGATAAACAAGAAAAAATCTACACGCTTCAAATTGTAAAAAAAGTAGCTTATCTTCTTAAGAAACGTGGCGCCAATGTGATTTTAACACGAGACTCTGATTCGTATGTAGATTTAGCCCCACGCGCTAAACTTGCAGAATCAAATAATGCAGATGCATTTATTAGTTTCCATTTTGATTCATCGCCTAATGATGATGAAGCAACTGGTTTAACAAGTTACTACTATAATAAGACAGCTGATTTAGCACTTGCAAATTCAATAAATGCCGAATTAAACGATACCGGTCTTGATAATCGTGGAACGGAATTTGGCGATTTTCTTGTTCTAAGAGATAATACACAACCATCCGTCTTACTAGAATTAGGGTACATTAATACAAAATATGACTTTAAGTTAATCCAAAGTAGCAGCTTTCAAGAAAAAACAGCAAAATCAGTCGTTGAAGGTTTAACAAATTATATCCAAAATAAATAAGACAATGCTTAACTATCATTGTCTTATTTTTGTATTAAATCAATTAATTTCAATACACGCTTATCTGGTTTTTCAACTGTTGAAATCATTTGATCAAAATCAAATAAATATCCCTTCATACCTGCATTATGCCCTGCAGCAATATCCAACTCCCGATCACCAATCATTGCTGCTTTCTGGTAATCAACTGCATTTTTTTCTGCAAGATAATTAAGTGACGCTGGATTAGGTTTCCTTGGAAATTTTTGATCTGAAGTAACAAAATCTGAAAACAAATGAATAATATTTGTTTCCCTAAGCATATCAATTGCGCTTTGATCCCTATGGGTTAATAAAAAGTTTTGTCCACCATTATCAACCACCCATTTACAAACTTCTTTTGCACCAGGAAATAATTTTGCATTTTTTTGACTCTGTCTTTCTAAATCATCATAGCTTACCCTCAATTGTTCAACATCTAAATTCAAATTTGTTTCTTGATAAATTTGAATTGCTTGTCTAACAGATTTTTCTCGCATAATTTTATAAATTTCTGTTCTAGTCGCAATTACATTTTGTAAACGTAACGCTTCTTGAAATGCCTTAACCATCTCAGGATAAGTATCAAAAAGCGTCCCATCAAAGTCCCAAAAATAATTATTTATCATTTTATACCCTCCAAATATTCTTTACACCAAAAAGATGTATTAGAGTTGATTCTAATACATCCTTTATTTTTTCTCTGTATCAAAAATAATTGTTACTGGTCCATCATTTATAAGTTCAACATCCATATCTGCTCCAAATTGACCTGGTTTAACAATAGTTACTATTTCAGCCAATTTTTGATTAAATTCATCATAATGTTCCTCAGCTAAATTAGGTTCTTCAGAATCTGTAAAGCTTGGTCTATTCCCTTTTTTTGTTGACGCGTACAAAGTAAATTGTGAAACAGATAGAATTTCTCCATTTATTTCTTGAATACTTAAATTCATTTTTCCCATATCATCTTCAAATAATCTGGAATTAGAGATTTTTTTTACCATATAATCTATCTCAGTAGATGTATCACCCGTCTTAAATCCCACCAATAAAAGATATCCTACATTAATCTGATTTAATACCTGACCATTTACCGAAACACTAGCCTTTTTAACACGTTGAACAACAATTTTCACTTCTTTAGTACCTCCATTAGAAAATTAATGAATTTTCCTTTTAACAGCATAAACGTCTTCAACACTTTTCAAAGTTTCCATAATTCTTTCTAATTGAACAATATCTTTTACGCCAACTGAAACATCCATTGTCGCAATTTTATTATTATCAACACGGCCATTAACTGAGCTTAATTGCTTAGTTGTATTATTCAATGATTGTAAAATATCATTCAAAAGTCCAGAACGATTGTACCCTTGGATTTCCAAATCAGATTGATAATTAGATTTATCATCCATGGTTTTATCCCATTTAACACTAATAATTCTTTCCCCGGACTCTTCAGCTTTAATAACATTAGGACATTCAGTTCTATGAACTGAAACACCACGCCCCTTTGTAATATAACCAATAATGTCATCTCCTGGAATAGGATTACAGCAATGACTTAATCGAACAAGTAAGTTATCGACGCCATCAATTACAACACCACCATCATGGCTACTTTTACGATTTTTTTCAGATACGTCTGGTTTTTTCATTTCTTTATGTTCTTCAAGGATTGCCTTCTGCTCATTAACTTGTCGAACTTCTTCTTCTTTAGAGCGAATATCTTCCGTTAAAGCATTGGCGACACCTAACGTTGCTACCTCTCCAAATCCAATTGCAGCATACAAGTCATCTGATTCAGACAATTGTCTTTTATCCAAAAGCTGTTTCATATTTTCTTTTGTAATGACTTTTTTAGGATCAAATCCTAAATCAATTAATTGCATCGTCAATAAATCTTCACCTTTAGCTGCATTAGCAACACGATCTTGTAGTTTGAAGAAGTGTTTAATTTTATTTCTAGCTTTATTTGTATGCACCAAATTAACCCAATCACGGCTTGGTCCTATTGAACTTTTACTAGTTAAGATATCAACAATGTCTCCATTTTTGACTTGATAATCTAATGGCACAATCTTTCCGTTAACTTTTGCACCCGTTGTATGATGTCCAATTTCAGTATGAATACTGTAGGCCATATCAAGTGGTCCTGCACCTTTGGGTAATTCAAAAACATCACCTTTAGGTGTGAATACATAAACGCGGTCACCAAAGATATCGCCTTTAACACTTTCCATAAAAGCAGAAGCATCATCAGTCTCATCTTGTAATTCAATAATTTCTTTAAACCAATTTAATTTTGTACCCGCGTCATCTTGCTGAACTTTCTCTTTCACACCTTCTTTGTAAGCCCAATGTGCTGCTACACCAAATTCAGCTATTTCATGCATCTCTTTTGTTCTAATTTGAACTTCAAAAGGACGTCCCTCTGGTCCGACAACAGTCGTATGCAGAGACTGGTACAAGTTAGCCTTTGGAATCGCAATATAGTCTTTAAATCTTCCAGGCATTGGTTTCCATCTAGAATGTATTGCCCCAAGTACCGCATAACAATCTTTAATTGATCCAACAATTACTCTAACAGCTAGGAGGTCATAAATTTGAGAGAATTGTTTATGTTGGTCTTTCATCTTTTTATAGACAGAATACAAATGCTTTGGTCGCCCATAAATTTCGCTTGAAACTTTTAAATCACTAATGGAAACTTTTATTTCTTCAATAGCTCCAGAAATATAAGCCTCACGTTCTTCACGTTTAGAATTCATCAAATGAACAATTCGATAGTATTGTTGGGGGTTCAGATAACGTAATGAACTATCTTCTAATTCCCACTTAATCGTACTAATACCTAAACGGTCTGCCAATGGTGCATATATTTCTAACGTTTCATTTGCAATTCGTCGTTGCTTATCTGGACGTAAGTGTTTTAACGTCCGCATATTATGTAACCTATCTGCTAATTTCACAATAATAACACGTAAATCTTTAGACATCGCTAACAATAATTTACGATGATTTTCAGCTAATTGCTCTTGATGAGATTTATATTGAATTTGACCTAATTTTGTTACACCATCGACAATTACTTGCACATCTTTACCAAAAAGTTCGCCTACATCACCTAAAGTAACTGGTGTGTCTTCAACAACATCATGTAAAAATCCTGCACTAACAGTCTCCGGATCCATTTTTAATTCTGCAAGAATACCAGCAACTTGTATTGGGTGCATTATATATGGTTCGCCAGACTTACGATATTGATTCTTATGAACATAGGTAGCAAAATCACATGCTTTTTGTACAAATGCAACATGTTCTTCATTCATATAGCTTTCAACGATTTCCAAAACGTCTCTAGCACTCCACATTTCTTCTTTTGTCATATCTACACACCTCTTTTTATATAAAATAAAAATACGCGATTCCATAATGCAGTCCGCGTACTCATGTATTCATAAAGTATTTGTATTATTTTTTTGAAATTCCCCATGTTAATAATGATAAACAAAGATAAATAATTGCAAAAAAGATAGTGATACTTTGAAATAAATGGCACAACACACCTATTGCAAAAATAACTGGAAAGAAAAAGTTAAAAATCAAACTATGATCATTTCTACCAATAATAACACCAATAATGATAGAAAAAATGACATTTACTATAAATAAAGAAACACCAATTTTTATAACATCGTTTGCATTAACTAAGGTCAGTACCATCGGGACCACAATTCCGATGGCAATACTTACCGTTAAGTACCATGCAGCTGTTATGCTTAGAAAATTTTTCAAAAATATTTCCTCATTTCGTTTTCTCATGCCTTACTTAACTTAATTCACTAACAAATGAAAGGCTCGCTAATAAGTATAACGGAGCAGTCTCTGCACGTAAAATTCTAGGTCCTAAGCCTACCTTTTGATAACCAGCTGTAGCTAACTTATCAATTTCTGATTTTGAAATACCACCCTCTGAACCAAATACCGCAATCATATTTTGATTAGGTTCAATCAAATCAAATGATTTTTTTAGTTGGCTAACCTCACCTTGTTTAGCAGATTCTTCATATGCAACAATCTGAATATCATAAGATTGTTGAAATATCTCATCAATTTTTTTAGCGTATGAAATCGTTGGAATTTTAGTTCGATGTGCTTGTTCTGCAGCACCCTTAGCAATTTTTTTTAAACGTTCAATTTTTTTAGCCTGCTTTTTTTGATCCCATTTTGCAATAGAAAAATCACTATTAAAAAATATAAAATGGGCAGCCCCCATTTCTGTACCTTTTTGTACAATCCAGTCTGCCTTATCTTTTTTTGAAAGAGCCGACGCAATTGTTACTTCTACTGGCAACTCAACTAATGTTTCTACTGTCTTTTGATAATCAAAAGTAGCTGAACTTTCAGTAACCTGTTTCATCTTTGCAACAACAACCTCTGTTGATTGCTTAACGAGTTCAACTTGATCACCAACAGCCAAACGCATAACTTTAATTGCATGATGAAAATCCTCATCTGTTAAAATTAACTCATCAGATTTCAAAAAATATCTCTGCATCTTTACTACCTAACCTTCCAAATCCATTTTAACTGCAATAATTGAGAACCAGTCACCCATATTTAAAATCTGTTGTATTTCAAATCCACCAGTTACCAGTGACTCCTTGATTAAATCGACTTTATCTGCAATAATCCCAGATGTCACAAAATGGCCACCTGGATTTAAATTTCTTCTAGCTTGCGGAATTAACGGTACAATAATTTCGGACAAAATATTAGCCACAATTAAATCAACCTTATTATCAATACCATTTAGTAAATCATTAGCTGCTACATGTATCTGATTTGCAATTGGATTTAAGTTGAAATTTAATACGGCAGCATCTACTGCAATATCGTCCAAATCATACGCATCAATATGACCAAC
Source organism: Dellaglioa sp. CoH-57-MRSF-17 (assembly GCF_056782015.1). Next base: position 307,125 of record NZ_JBXAXY010000002.1, read on the forward strand.
ACCAAGATGTTTTGCAGCAATACTTAAAACACCTGAACCTGTTCCAACATCAATCATAGATTCATTTCCACGTATTACTTGCTCTAGTGCTACCAAAGCTAGCCGGGTTGTGGGATGTGTTCCTGTACCGAATGCTTTACCAGGGTCTAAACGTATCACTTTTTCATCAGGTTGGACCACCTGATATTTCTCCCAACTTGGTACTATTGTTAGGAATCGGGTAACTCTAACCGGATGGTAGTATTGTTGCCATTCCAATCCCCAACCTTGGTCATCCACTTCATTCAATTCAATCAGACCACGTCCCGGATTAAGTCCAAAATCAGCTAATTGATTAACCCTACTCTGTATAGTTGGCAATATTTCAGGAATAAAAATAGTTTCAGGGAAAAAGGCAGAAATCTTTGCTCCATCATTTTGGTGCTCAACTGATGTAAAATCGTTCCCGTCTAAATTATCCTGCATTAATTTTTCAAAATCTTTTGAATCATCAATTTGGACACCTTCAGCACCACTTTCAATTAAAATATTAGAAACCGCTTCTACAGCTTCACTACTTGTTGAGATACTTACTTCTGTCCATTTCAAATTGAAATCCTCCTAAAATTTTGGATAAATTAATCGCATACTTTTTTCTGTACTTTGTGCTTTTTGAATTTTTTCAAAATCGCTAGCTGACCAACTTAGTTCAAAGAATTCAGCATCATCATCATTCAAAAAATCTAACAAATCACTTTGACCATTGTCTAGTACAATTTGTAAATAGTTAATAAATGCTGCTGCCTCTGAGCGTTCCCAACCCGATTTCCCTTGAAAGGGTAATGTTGTTAAATACTCTTTTTCAACTTCCTTTGAGTCAAAACGTTCTTCATCATAGAGTAATATAGCATCCCCAAATGAAATAATGGGTAATTCTGAGTTAACACCTTCAATATCAAGAATTGCTTGTTGTGACTTATTCTCAGCATAAAATGTGAGATCTACTGTAAATGTATGATCCTTTTTCTGCCAATCTAATACAATATCACCATCAAAATCAATTTTTGGTAATTCCTTCTTTAAATAATCAAACAATGTTTCTTGTGCCATACTATCACCTCATATTTTAAATAAATTTAAATTACATCAAATTTTGTTTAGTTCTCAAAGTTTATTATAAAGCATTGCATTCATTCATGCATTAATTAAAGAGGAAAACGATAACAATTTATCGCTTTTTTTGGTAAACTAAGGTTATTAAAATATTGGGGAGGTTTTATTTATGGGAAGAAAGAAAATGATTTTGGATTTAGACACTGGTATTGACGATGCATTGGCTATTGCCTATGCTCTCGCTAGTACCGAAATTGATTTAATTGGTATTGTAGGTTCTTACGGTAACCTGCAAATGCTAGCTGGTGTTCAAAACAGTTTGAACTTACTTAATTTATTAGGTGAATCAAATATTCCAGTTTATCTCGGTGAGAAACATTCAATCACGACTCAATCTTTTGATACTTTAGAAATAAGCCAAGAAATACATGGTATGAACGGTTTAGGTGACATAAAAATCCCTAAATCAAGCCAACCATACGCCTCAGAATCTGGAATCGATTTTATTATCGATTCTGCACATGAATTTCAATCAGATTTAATTATTGTGCCTACTGGTCCATTAACGAACTTATCATTAGCCATAAAAAAAGATCCTAAAATTGAAACATTAATTGGTAAAGTCGTTTTAATGGGTGGTGCTTTAACAATCCCTGGAAATGTAACTGCCGTTGCTGAAGCAAATATTAATCAAGATCCAGAAGCCGCAAATGAAGTATTCCAAAGTAAATTGCCTATTACAATGGTAGGTCTAGACGTAACACTTAAAACACTTTTAACAAAAAAAGAAACAGAGCTATGGCGTGAAATTGACAGTCCATCAAGTCGAGCTTTCGCCGATATTGTTGATTACTATATTAACGCCTATGCAAACCTAAAAACAAATTTAGACGGCTGTGCTTTGCATGACCCCTTAGCTGTTGCCGTTGCTATAGATGCATCTTTAGTCACTACTTTACCTATCAATATGAAAGTTGACACAGAAGCGCCTTTTTCTGGACGTACAATCGGTGACGAGACACGCCTAAATTCAAATCAAGCAACAACGGTTGTCGCTGTTGCCGTTGAAACCGAAAGATTCTTATCGACTTTTATGACACGTTTATCAACTTTATTTTCAAAAAATTAAATTTAACGGAGTTTACTTATGCAATATCTCGGTCCATTCATTCTTTCCATTTGGTTTATTATGACCACTATTATTTATATTTCTACATTTACGAAAAAAAAACGTCGAAAATTTTCATATAAGTCACTTTTTTTTGGCTCGTTAGCCTGGGAAAAAAATAGTCGTAACTGGCTATTGATACTGGGACTTTTTTCGCTTATTAGTTTAAATCCTATTACAGATACATTTATCTTTTTGATGATACTTGGTGGTTACATTGCTGTTACCTCATGTTTAAACTTATTCTTACATCATGGTAATCGCCGTCAAACTATTCTAATCATTATTCTTTCCTTCTTTTTAATTTTAGCAGCATTCTATCCTTTATTATCAAATTTTAAATAAGTAAAGATAGTTGCTTTAAATTAACTCAAAGACGATAATGTAAGCGTTAACTGTAATTTTAATAAACTTTATTATTCATACTACTATTTATTCAAGGGAGATCACTATGCCACATATAATCGGTGTTGATATTGGAACAACAAGCACGAAAGCAGTTTTATACGATCTTAAAGGTACCGTAATTGAATACGCTAATATTGGTTACTCACTTTATCAAGAAGAAAATGGGATGGCTGAACAAGATCCTGATGAAATTTATGCTGCTGTAACAAAAGCAATCACTGAGGTCAATAAAAAAGCGAACTTACGCCCCACTGATTTAAAAGGCGTTTCATTTTCAGCTGCCATGCACAGTTTAATTCTACTTGATAAAAATCATAAACCGTTAACTAGATCGATTACTTGGGCTGATAACAGAGCTAGCAAGTGGAGTGATGATTTAAATGAATCAGGTGTTGGTCATGAAATTTATCTCAAAACTGGAACACCTATTCATCCTATGTCACCATTATCAAAACTAATTTGGTTAAAGAATGATAAACCAGATTTATTTAATCAGGCAGCCTATTTTGTTGGTATTAAAGATTATATTTTATATCAATTATTTGATCGACTTGTTATTGATCATTCTTTAGCGTCAGCTACAGGCTTATTCAATATTTTTAATTTAGATTGGGATAAGCAAGCATTATCTGTAACTGGTGTCACACCTGAACAGTTACCAGAACTAGTTGAAACAACGTACCAACTATCCGGACTAAATACTGAATTTTCTAAAATAACTGGTATCCAACGTGATGTTCCTTTTATTGTTGGTGCAAGTGATGGTGTTCTATCAAACCTTGGTGTTAATGCTATCGAACCGGGTGTTGCGGCTGTCACAATTGGTACGAGTGGTGCCGTTAGAATGGTTATCGATCACCCTGTTACAGATCCTAAAGGTAGACTATTCTGTTATGCGCTCGCCAAAAATAAATGGGTCATTGGTGGGCCAGTTAACAATGGCGGTATCGTCTTCCGCTGGTTGCGCGATGAGATATTTACACCCGAAAAAATTACTGCTGAACAAATGAAAATTGATCCCTATGAAGTCATCACTCAAATTGCAGAAAAGGTTCCTGCCGGTTCCGATGGACTCCTCTTCCACCCCTATCTTGGTGGCGAACGGGCACCACTCTGGGATGCTAATGCTAGAGGTTCATTCTTTGGTTTAACACGTCAACATACACGTGCGCATATGGCTCGAGCTGTACTTGAAGGGATCGTTTTCAATTTAGACATGGTCATGTTAGCACTAACTGAAATTGCTGGGAAACCCACTAGAATCCAAGCAACAGGTGGTTTTGCCCAATCATCTTTATGGCGACAATTATTAGCCGATATTTTTGAACAAGAAGTTACAATTCCTGAAAGTTTTGAAAGTTCTTGTCTTGGCGCAGCTGTCTTAGGAATGCAAAGTTTACATTTAATTGCTGATCTATCTGCTGTTGAAAATATGATTGGTTCCATGCATGTCCACCAACCACAAAAAGAAAACTTTGAAGTATATCGTGAGCTATTACCTATATTTGTTCGAGTAAGTAGGTCATTAAGCGCTGAATATAAAAATATTGCTGATTTCCAGCGGAAACATTATCATCAAATCTAGTTTCATTGGGGGAAAGTTACTATGCCACTTTTAATTGTTTTTATTGGGATTCTCTTTTTACTTTTATTAATCATTAAATTTAAATTAAATACATTTGTTTCATTAATTATCACATCATTTGTTGTTGCCATTGGATTAGGGATGCCTTTAGATAAAATCACGACTTCTATCGAAAATGGTATTGGTAGTCAATTAGGTCATTTATCCTTAGTCTTCGGTTTTGGTGCTATGCTAGGTAAACTGGTTGCTGATTCAGGTGGTGCTTATCGGATTGCGACTACTTTAATTAACCGATTTGGTCGAAAATGGATTCAATTAGCAGTCGTACTTGCATCATTCATTATTGGTATTGCATTATTTTTCGAAGTTGGTATTGTTTTATTGATCCCAATCGTTTTTGCGATTGCTACGGAATTAGGAATTTCAGTTTTATATCTTGGGATTCCCATGGCAGCTGCACTTTCAGTTACTCATGGCTTTTTACCACCTCACCCCGCCCCAACTGCAATTGCATCAGCACTAAATGCTAATGTAGGGATGGTTCTTATTTACGGATTACTATTAGCTATTCCGGTAACATTGATTGCCGGTCCACTTTTCGCTATGATTGCAAAAAAATATATTCCTTCGGCATTTAAGCAAAAAGGAAATTTAAGCGCATTAGGAACACAAAAAGAATTTAAACTTGAAGATACACCTAGTTTTGCAATGAGTACTTTGACATCTTTATTTCCCGTTGTAATTATGGCTATTTCAACAGTTTACGACATGATTATTAATAAAGGGATAACACCAAAGAACCCTAACTCTATAGATTCCTTTTTCATGTTCGTTGGGTCTCCTGGCGTTGCCATGCTGCTCTCCCTTCTGTTCGCTATCTATTCAATGGGTATTGCCCGAAAGATCCCAGTCAAAGATATTATGGCTTCTCTTGAAGTTGCCATTAAACAAATTGCAATGCTACTCTTAATCATTGGTGGTGGAGGTGCATTTAAGCAAGTTCTTGTTGATGGTGGTGTCGCAGATGTTATCTCAAGAATGTTTGAATCCTCATCGTTATCACCATTATTGTTAGGCTGGTTAATTGCTGCACTTCTTAGAATTTCTCTTGGTTCTGCAACAGTTGCTGCATTAACAGCTGCCGGTCTAGTCAGTGGTTTAATAGCTGGGTCAGGCGTTGATCCTGCATTAATGGTTATCGCCATTGGTTCAGGTAGTTTAATTGCATCTCACGTAAACGATGCTGGTTTCTGGATGATTAAAGAATATTTTGATCTAACCGTTAAAGAAACACTCGCAACGTGGACCGTTCTTGAAACAGTCGTCTCTGTTTCAGGGCTCGGTGGTGTTATGCTTATTAACTTATTCGTATAAATTAATAAAAGGCTAAGTTATTTTAGATAACTTAGCCTTTTATTATGTTGTTAAATTTAGACATGTGTTAAAATAGACACCATTCTAAATTGAAATTATTGGAGGCAATATTATGGATTCACTATCTGCTATCTTATTATTACTTGGTGGCGTGGTTATCGCAAATGTGATTGCTGTTAAGTTTCCAAAAGTTCCACAAGCTTTTTATCAAATTGGTATAGGATTAGCGCTTTCTTTATTACCAAATTTCCAACATTTCGAACTTAACCCAGAATTATTTTTTATGATAATCGTTGCACCTATTATTTTCAATGAAGCCCAAAATACATCTAGAAGAGCATTAGCTAGAAATATTTTAACGACGCTTTCATTAGCCATCATTTTAGTTGGTGCAACAATAATTGTCACTGGGTTTTTAGTTCACTCAGTCTTACCTGATTTATCACTTGCCTTAGCATTTGCGTTAGCAGCGATTGTCACACCCACAGATACAGTAGCAGTATCTTCAGTGACAAAAAATTTACCGATTCCTGAGTCAATGATGAATATATTGGAAAATGAATCCTTGTTTAATGATGCATCTGGTATTGTTGGTCTTAGTTTAGCATTAACTGCTTTCTCTTCAGGTACTTTTTCTATGAACGAAGGTCTAAGTGCTTTTAGCACATCATTTTTTGGTGGACTCTTAATTGGTGCATTTTTAGGATTAGTATTCGTTAAAATAAGGTTAACGTTACTAAATTGGCACATCGAAGATACAGCAATTATGATTCCAATTGAAATAATAACTCCTTTTTTAATTTATTTTATATCTGAAGAATTAGGTTGTTCAGGTATTTTAGCAGTCGTTGCTGCCGGTTTAATTCATGGTGTTCAAAAAGATCGTTTACGGTTATCTTCAACTAAATTACAATTTATATCAAGTAGTATTTGGAAAGTACTTACAGATGCTTTAAATGGGTTTGTTTTTGTAGTTCTAGGTTTAACATTGCCTACTGTTACCTCGGATTTATTAAAAAGCTCAGGATTTAATTCACTAATTTTACTTGTTATTAGTATTGGTATTTACTTTATTATGACACTAATGCGTTTTCTATGGTCCCACTTCCTATTAAAAAATTTATCAACAAAAGACGATTTTACATTTGCCCTAAGTGGAATTCACGGAACAATTACACTATCCATGGCATACTCATTACCATTAGTAACTGTTTCAGGAATTGAATTCCCTATGAGAAATGAAATCATTTTTATAGCTGCATTAGTTATATTAATTAGCATGTTAGTTCCTACTTTCCTACTACCGCACTTAATTACCAAAAAGAATGAGATTACTATTTTAGAAAATATTGGTGAAATTCGTTCTAAGATGGTTATTTACACTGTTGAACAACTTAATGTCACAAATATTCCTAGTCCAGAAAGACAAACAGTAATTGAAACGCTATATAACCAACAAAATTTTTTAAAACGGCCTAAAAAGAGTGATTTTTATGACCTATTAGAAAAAACACAAGAAATTGAAGAAAATATTTTGCATGAATTATTATCGAGTGGTCAGGTTTCTGAAAAAACTGGTTCTTGGTACGAAAAGTATCTTGCTACAACTTATCAATCAACCCGTGGATTTTCACTTAAACATCTCATAATACACTTGAAATTCTATTCACTTCATTTATTTAAACATTTTGCTATTAAGAAAGGCGAAAAAGCGCTATCTCAGGTTACTGAAAATCAAAAAAATACTTTCAAAAAATATTATAATAATACAAAAGATGACTTTATTTTAATGGAGGAATCTAGTTATCAGGCAGCAATTACTTATTTAACCTCTATTACCACTGTTGACAATTCAATGGCCGTTACTCTGGTTAGACAATTTTTATCAGTTAGACACAGAAGAATGTTTTCAAATGAGACTGAACTTATCTTACAAAATAATATTTTTATAAATGCCTTTCAATTAGAATATAATTTTGTTCAACTTCAATTAGAACAAAAATTAATCACCCCTGCAACGGCAAATCTGTTAAGAGAACAAATTTCATACGATGAGATGGTTTACATGCAAAATAATGAAGCATACTTATCATAAAAAAAACGACAACCAGACTTTTCCGGTTGTCGTTTTTACTTATTTTTTCTTAGATTCTTCATCTTCATCAATTTTCAAGACTGCCATAAATGCTTCTTGTGGAATCTCAACATTACCAACTTGTTTCATTCGTTTCTTACCAGCTTTTTGTTTTTCCAAAAGTTTCATACGGCGTGTTCGATCTCCACCATACAATTTAGCTGTAACATCCTTACGGTATGCTTTAATATTTGTTCTTGCAATAATTTTTTGTCCAGCAGCAGCTTGAACTGGAATTTCAAACATTTGGCGCGGAATTAATGATCTTAATTTATTGACGATACCTTTTCCACGTTCAAAAGAAAAATCACGATGAACAATAAAACTCAATGCATCAACTGCTTCACCATTCAACAAGATATCAACTTTAATTAAATCACTTGGACGGTAACCCTCTTCTTCATAATCCAGGGATGCATATCCACGTGTATTAGATTTTAATTTATCAAAGAAATCAAAGATAATTTCTGATAAAGGCATATGATAAATAATATTTACACGGAATTCATCTAAGTAATCCATCGTCTCAAAAACACCACGTTTTTTTTGACAAAGTTCCATGACTGCTCCAACATATTCATTAGGTACCATAATACTTGCTTTCACATAAGGTTCGTTAATTTGCTTAATTGATGATGGTTCTGGCATTTCAGAAGGGTTAGAAACAATTATTTTCTCACCATCAGTTAAATCAACATGATAAATTACAGATGGTGCCGTTGTAATCAAATCTAACCCAGATTCACGTTCTAACCGCTCTTGGACAACATCCATGTGTAATAACCCTAAAAATCCACAACGGAACCCAAATCCTAGTGCTTGTGACGTTTCTGGTTCAAATTGTAAAGCAGCATCATTTAATTGTAATCTTTCAAGTGCCTCACGTAATTCATTATATTTTGAATTATCTACGGGATATAACCCACAATAAACCATAGGATTAATTGCACGGTAACCATCTAGTGCTTCAGTTGCTGGATTGTCAGCTGAAGTTACTGTATCACCAACTCGTGTATCTCGAATATCTTTAATTGCCGCTGTAACATACCCAACATCTCCGGCCATTAAAAAATCACGATTAACTGCTTTGGGTGACATAACCCCAACTTCAGTCACTTCATATTTTTTCTTACTATTCATTAATTCAATTGTGTCGCCAGGTTTTACAACACCGTCAACCACCCGAATACTCAAAACAACGCCACGGTAACTATCATAGATTGAATCAAAAATTAAAGCTTTCAATGGTTTTTTTAAATCACCATTTGGTGCAGGAATTTTCGTTACAATCTGTTCCAGCATCTCTTCAATACCAATACCATTTTTAGCACTTGCCAGAACGGCATCAGAGGCATCTAATCCGATAACATCTTCAATTTCTTTTTTTACCATTTCAACATTAGCAGATGGTAAGTCAATTTTATTAATAACTGGTAAAATCTCCAAATCATCATCAATCGCTAAATAAACGTTTGCGAGTGTCTGTGCCTCAACACCTTGAGCAGCGTCTACAACAAGTACAGCACCTTCACAAGCCGCCAAACTCCTTGAAACTTCATAAGTGAAATCAACATGTCCTGGTGTATCAATTAAATGAAAGATATATGTTTCACCATCTTTAGCAAGATAATGTAATTCAACCGCATTTAATTTAATTGTAATTCCACGTTCTCGTTCAAGATCCATCGAATCGAGTAATTGATTTTGCATCTCACGTTTAGTAACTGTATCAGTCATCTCGAGGATACGATCCGCAAGTGTGGATTTTCCATGATCAATATGTGCTACAATCGAAAAGTTTCGAATATGTTTTTGTCTATCTTGCATTTCTTCAAAATCCATTAATAGCGTCCTACTTTCTTGTTTCTATCTCTTCTGATTATAACAATCAACGCTACTAAACACAATTACAGTTCGCATACAAAAAAATAGAATCATCTTAGAAGACGATTCTATTTTTAACTTTATTTCTTATTTTTAAATTGATCTTTTAACTTATCAAATAAATTACCTTCGCCAACAACGTTTTTACCGCTAGCTGTAGCAAATTCTTTCAAAGCATCTTTTTGTTCTTTTTTAAGATTACGAGGTGTTTCAATATTAACCGTCACTTCTTGATCACCATTACCCTTACCATGTAATTTAGGCGCACCCTTATCACGTAATCTGAAAGTCGTTCCAGTCTGTGTTCCAGCGGGAATCTTCATTTTTACATCTCCATGAACGGTTGGAACCGTTACTTCGTCGCCCAATGCAGCTTGGACAAAGCTAATTGGAACATCAATGTAAATATCAGGACCTTCACGGTCAAATGTGCCACTAGCCTGAACTCTAAAGATAATGTATAAATCTCCATAAGGTCCACTATTTTCACCAGATTCACCTTGTCCTTGAAGACGCATCTGTTGACCATCTTCAACACCAGCAGGAACAGTTACTTTAACTTCATGTCTTTCATCAATATGGCCTGATCCATGACATGTATCACATTTTTCTTTAATCTCTTTACCTGTACCATGACAAATATCACATTCTTGTTCAGTCATCATGTTTCCAAGTGGCGTACGACGCTCAACTTGGATAGTACCTCGACCACCACATTTATGACATGTAATTGGAGAAGTTCCAGGTTTTGCTCCAGAACCAGAACAAGTAGCACATAGACTTTTACGATTGTATTTAATTGTTGATTCTTTACCAAAAACACCTTCATTAAATGTCAATGTCATCTCGTATTGCAAATCACGACCTGCTCGTGGAGCGGTTGGATCTTGGGAAGCACCACCACCGCCGAAAAATGAACTGAAAATATCTTCAAATCCACCGCCGCCAAATCCACCTTGTTGTCCTTGACCACCAAATCCTCGGTAAGCACCACCTTGAGACCCAGCTGAACCATATTGATCGTATTCAGCTTTCTTTTGTGGATCACCAACTGTTTCATATGCTTCAGTGATTTCTTTAAATTTATCTTCGGCACCAGCATCCTTATTAATATCCGGATGATATTGTTTAGATAACTTACGATACGCTTTTTTTATTTCTTCAGGTGACGAATCTTTAGTCACACCAAGTACATTATATGGATCTTTGTTCTCTGCCATTCCGTACCTCCGAATAACCTTTTTGGTTTTTATTGCTCTAAATAGGATAACATGTCTAACATGAAATAAAAAGCCAAAGTCCCAAAGGCCTTTGACTTTCTATCACACTCAAAATTTAGTAAAGATTACTTCTTATCTTCAGGGTTAACTTCTTCGAAGTCACCATCGACAGTTTCATCTTTAGGGTCTTTAGCCGTGCCTTCAGCACCAGCTTCACCTTGAGCTTCTTGTGCTTGTTGATACAATTTAACAGTTAAGTCTTGAACAATTTTATTCAATTCATCTTTCTTAACTTTCATATCTTCAACATTGTTATCTTCTTGAGCTTTCTTCAAAGCATCACGAGCATCTTCAGCAGATTTAATTTCTTCTTCAGTTACTTTACCTTTTAATTCTTCCAAAGTTTTATCAACTGAGAATAATAATTGATCAACTTCATTCTTCAAATCAACTTCTTCTTTACGTGCCTTATCTGCTTCTTCGTTTTCTTTAGCTTCATTAACCATGCGTTCGATTTCGTCTTCTGCAAGACCACCTGAACTCTTGATTGTAATTTTTTGTTCTTTGTTTGTGCCTAAATCTTTAGCAGAAACGTTAACAATACCATTTTTATCAATATCAAATTTAACTTCAATTTGAGGGATTCCACGAGGTGCAGCAGGAATATCATTTAATTGGAAACGGCCTAATGTTTTATTATCAGTAGCCATTGGACGTTCACCTTGTAAGACATGGATATCAACGGCAGGTTGGTTATCTGCAGCTGTTGAGAACGTTTGTGACTTGCTTGTTGGGATCGTTGTATTACGATCAATTAACTTAGTAAAGACGCTACCCATTGTTTCAATACCCAATGAAAGTGGTGTTACATCAAGTAAAACAACATCCTTAACATCACCAGTAATGACACCACCTTGAATTGCAGCACCAAGTGCAACAGCTTCATCAGGGTTAACTGATTGGTTAGGTTTGTGATCTGTTTCTTTTTCAACTAATGCTTGAACAGCAGGAATACGTGTTGAACCACCAACCAAGATAACTTGATCAATATCAGCATTTGTTAATCCAGCATCTTTTAAAGCATTTTGAACTGGAATACGTGTACGTTCAACTAAGTCTTGTGTAAGATTATCAAATTTTGCACGTGATAATGTTGCTTCTAAATGTAAAGGTCCAGCAGCACCGGCTGTAATAAATGGTAAGCTAATTTGTGCACTAGTAACACCAGATACATCTTTTTTAGCTTTTTCAGCAGCATCTTTAAGACGTTGCATTGCCATTTTATCTTTTGATAAGTCAATACCATTTTCTTTTTTGAAGGTCTCAACTAACCAGTCCATGATTTTTTGATCAAAATCATCTCCACCAAGTTTAGTATCACCGTTTGTTGATAGTACTTCAAAGACACCATCACCTAATTCAAGGATAGAAACATCAAATGTACCACCACCTAAATCGAATACAAGGATTTTTTCATCTTTTTCAGTATTTTCAAGACCATATGCTAAAGCAGCAGCAGTAGGTTCGTTAACAATACGTTCAACTTCTAAACCGGCAATTTTACCAGCATCTTTTGTAGCTTGACGTTGTGAATCGTTAAAGTAAGCAGGAACTGTAATAACAGCTTGTGTTACTGATTCGCCTAAGTAAGCTTCAGAATATTCTTTGATGTATTGTAAAATCATAGCAGAAACTTCTTGTGGTGTGTATGATTTTCCTTGAATATCTACTTTGTAGCCTTCTTCTCCCATGTGACGTTTAATTGATGCAACAGTATCAGGGTTTGTGATTGCTTGGCGTTTAGCAACTTCACCAACTTGAGTTTCGCCATCTTTAAATGAAACAACAGATGGTGTTGTACGATTTCCTTCTGGGTTTGTAATAATTTTTGCTTCTTTACCTTCTAACACAGCAACAGCTGAGTTAGTTGTTCCTAAATCAATTCCTATAATTTTTGCCATAATTTATCTACCTCTTCTTATATTATTATTGAGCGACAACGACCATTGCTGGACGTAACACTCTATCTTTTAATTTATATCCTTTTTGAAGGACTTGAACAATTGTATCTGCTTTTTGATCATCAGAAGCTGGAACTGTTTGAACTGCTTGGTGAACATTTGGATCAAAAGTAACGTCATCAGTTGCAATTTCTATAACGTCATTATTAGTTAATGCTTTTTGTGCATCTTTATAAACTAATTCAATACCTTTTTTAAGTTGTTCGCCACTCTCAGTGTCAACCTCAATTGCCAATGCTCGTTCCAAATTATCGATAACTGGTAGAACATCTTTAGCTAATGATTGCCCGCTATACTTTAAGAGTTGTTCTTGTTCTTTCTTAAAGCGTGTATTCATATTTGCCATTTCGGCTTCTGCTCGTAAATATTTATCTTCCATTGTGTCTAAACTAGCTTGTAACTCAACTAATTTATCTGCATCAGAAGGCTTTTTACTAAATTTTTCTTTTACTTTATCAGTAACAGAACTTTTTTTCTCATTTTGATTAGTTGCTTCACTAGACTGATGTTGCTCTTGTGTAACATCTTCTTCAACTAAATCTTCTTTGGCATCTTTAACCACACACAACACCCCTTTTCTTATTTATCAAATTGTTGATAATAATCTAACAATTTTTTAGCAAGCTCATCACTAAATGCATCTAATAAACCAATCATTTTTGAATATGGCATATTTGTAGGACCCAATAATGCGATAACCCCTTGACCATGGTCACTAACATCATAACTAGCTGATATAAGACTATAGTTATCAAGTAATTGGTTCGTTAATTCCTCACCAATTTTAATTTGAATAGGTTTACCTTGAATTCCAATTAATTCACCAATATTCTTGTTATTTGATGTGTCTACTAAATCATATAATGATTTTAATTCATCCACGTTACTATCGGTAGCAAAATCTAATATATTAGATTTACCGCCAACAAAAACTTGTTCACGTGCTGCCTGCTTTAAAATATTACCAAAAATATCTAAAATACCAGCTGGCCTACGCATATAATTAACCAACATAACTGGGATACTTGTTCTTAACTTCTTAGAAATTTCAGCTAATGACAACCCAATTAATTGGTCATTCAACAACCTTGTTACGGCTTCTAAATCTGATCCGTTAATCGATTTAGGAATACTGAATGTCTGATTCTCAACAACGCCACTACTCATCACAAGAATAGCCATAATTCGATGATTTCCTAATGGTACTAATCGAAAACCTTCGAGACGACTTTCCATTGTTTCAGGTCGTAAAGAAATCGCTGTATAATTTGTTAAGTCCGAAAGAATCTTAGTTGATTCTGCAAATATTTCATCAATCTTTTGAAAATGAACACCAAGAGAATTTTGAATATTCGCTAATTCCGCTGCTGGAACAACGCCGGGTTTAACAATGTGATCAACATAATATCGATAACCTAAAAATGAAGGAATTCTACCAGAAGAAGAATGTGTTTTTTTAATTAACCCATTATTTTCCAATGTCACCATTTCATTTCTGATAGTTGCTGAACTTACATGCATTGGTAAAAAATCAACGACCGATTTAGAACCAACAGGTTGACCAACCTCTGTATATACTCTGACAATTGCTTCTAACACTAACATTTGTCTTTCTGTTAGCATGATCAATCACCTCTTTTTAGCACTTAACACAATGGAGTGCTAAGACAACTATTAATATACTAAATGTTGAGATTATTGTCAAGGAATGCACTCACTTTTTTAAAGAAAATGGCTGACTAAATATATCCTATTTAGTCAGCCATTAAACCAATACTTATATGTGTTGGTCAAAATAAGTATTAGTATTTTTTTTATCTTTATTTAATTGCGTAATTAATCCAGGAATACCTTCAAATTTAACTTCACTTCTCAAATATGCTAACCATTGAACCGTAACAATTTGGCCATAAATCATCTCGTTGAAATCAAATAAATTTATTTCGACCGTTAATTCACGATTTTTTCCAAACGTTACGTTGTAGCCAATAGATGCCATCCCACGATACCAGACATCACCAACCTGAACGCTAGTCACATATATTCCGGGTCCCGGAATTCGAATGTGTTCATTGAATTCTAAATTTAATGTTGGAAAGCCAAGTTCTCTACCTCTAGCTTCACCGTGAACAACTTTACCAAGTGTTTCATATTTATAGCCCAATAACTTATTAACATCGCTAATATGTCCGTTATCAATTTCCATTCTAATTCGAGATGAACTTATCTTTTGATGATTCGTCGCTAATTCAGGCACAGTAATAATTTCAAATTTTTGATTAGCATATAAAGGTAGTGTATCCATATTTGCGATATCTTTTTTACCATACGTATAATCAAATCCTGCAACTACTACCTTTACATGCAATGCAACCATATATTTATCGACAAAATCTTGTGGTTCCATTTTTGCTAAACTATTATTTAGCGTTAAAATATAAAAAATATCAACGCCTAATTGCTTCATTAATAATATTTTTTTTTCCATAGACGTTAAATATTTTACACTTTGTTCGGGTGCTTTTTGAAATTGTACTGACGGATGCTTATCAAATGTCATTACTGCAAGTTTAATATTTTTTTCGTTAGCTTTTTGCTTAGCTTCTTGTATTACTTTTTGATGTCCTAAATGAACACCGTCAAAAAAACCCATAGCAAGTGAAATAGAATCATTACTAATTTCGTTAGGGTTATACGGTTCAGTTAAATAAATAACTTTCATGTTCCAATATCTTCCTTTATCCTAAATCAAACATTGTCTCAGACTGATAACGATTTTTTTCACTATTCAATCTGTATAAACATCTAATTTTATTTTCATAAACTAGAGAAACTGTTGGCTCATTATTAAACGAATCAACTGCTAAAAATCCACCATTTTGGACAATAAGCCACTGTTCAGTTGTTAATTCATACCTTTTAAATGATGTTAGCGCTGTATCAATTGGATATAACAACGATTCTAACGTCCCATTGACTTTAGCCTCATTTAATTGGTCCAGGGTAAACGCCTTATCAATTCTAAAACCGCCGCTTTCCAGTCTAGTCAGGTCGGACATAACTGCAGGTACACCTAATTTTTTACCGAGATCAACAGCTAGCGTCCTAACATAGGTCCCTTTTCCACATGCAACTTCAAAATAAATTTTTTGTCTTTTATTTTCTAAATCATATTCTGTAGCTTTCGTTTGAATAAATGAAGTCACCGTTATTTGTCTTTCTGGACGTTCCACTGTTTCACCTTTACGAGCGTAATCATATAAGCGACGTCCGTTTACTTTAACAGCTGAGAACATTGGTGGAATTTGAATCATTGTACCTGTCATCTGGTTCATAACATCATCAATTTCTTCCGATGTGAAAGGATCTATAATCTCTTTTTCTTCGATTATTTCGCCATCTAAATCTTCAGTTTCTGTAGAGAAACCAAGTGTTATTTCACCCGCATATACTTTGCCAGAATTCATCAAATAGTTTACTGTTTTTGTCGCTTTACCAATACAAATCGGTAGAACACCATCAACATTTGGATCAAGAGTACCTGAATGACCAACTTTTTTGGTTTGAAAAATGCCACGACACTTAAAAACACAATCATGACTGGTCATACCACGTTCTTTGAATAGTGGAATAATTCCGTCCATTGTCTTACCTCCGTTAATATACTTTTAACAGTATATCATAATCAGTAAAACAAGGGATATCGATTCTAATTTTTATAAATATTGAAATTTCTATTTAAGAGATAACTATCTATCATCATTCCTAAATACCTATTTACCAACAGTTTTAGCTACGTTATTATTCACAAAACTTCCCATAAACATCATAATTTTTTATTCTTTCCATAACGTTATCCATTTCTTTTTGTAGTGCAGGCCGATTTTTATATTTCTTTTTCAAACCCTCACAAAGAGATATTGCTACTTCCTCATCTCCAAAGTTATTATACCGTAAAATATAATCGCCAATATTTTGATAGTCTTTTCTATTTTTAGCTTTAACTATTAAATCTTTAACTATGCTTTCAAACATCATGTTAGCTTCTTTGGGATATAGTGGGTAAATATATTTTCCATAATTCATAAATAAATTCAGATTTTTTTTAATTAATTGTAGCAAAATGGTAGCTTCGTTTTCATCTGCTAATATCTGTGCAAGTTGCCAATTATCAAGTGTTTTAGAAATGTTTTTCAGAATATCAGGGTATTCAGCTTTCCAAAATCCATTATCAACTAAAAGCTTTTTTAATTTTTTATAATCGGAATCATTGCCTTTATATAATGCCTGTTTTAAATACTCAATTCTTTTTTGAACTTGATTTGTCTCCTCATAGATAGTATCTAGTCGAGTATACCAAGGTTGTAAATATTGAATATTTTTATCATTATCTGTAATTAATTTTTTTAGTACTAATTTTTCTGCAACTTCATAGTCTTTTCTTGAAACAGCTAACTCAACTTTAAACATTCTAACATCATCAATATCTAAATTATTATTAATAATTTCTTCTGCTTCTTTAATTTTATTTACTTGGAAGAACAATTTAATTTTAAATAATAAATATTTACTTTTCCTATCTTGTTGTGTATATTCATCAAATCTTGTACTAATTTTATCGGCAATTTTCAATACTTTATCCGTATTTTTTGTATTTAGCAAAGGAAGAATGAGACTGAGTAAATCAAAATCACTCACCGCCCATTCATTCCAAAAATTTTTTTTAGCATATCGAATAACATTCGTAACAATTAATTTTTTCTTTTCATCTGCCCCATCTTTAACAGACAGTTTTTCTACATAAATCCGTATTTTAGAAAGTATACTCTCTTGCTCAATCATAAACCCTAATTCTGTATACTCACTGACCTTTACTAATTGTTCTAATAAATCTAATAATATTAACATAGGTGCTTTTAAATAATTTTGACTAAATCTCACGTCACAAATAGAGAGCAGATTATCGACTACTTCACTAATATTGTCGTATCCTCTCCACGAAACATACCCTTGTTTCCTATTTTCATAAATAATTTCTCGAATTCGTTCCTTTGCATCTTCTATTTCTTCTTCTTCATCCAAAAATCCCAAATCAGCTAATATATCATTCTTTATTTCGTATTTATTCTCAGTATATTTTGTTAGTAATCGAATTAATACTTCTTTTGACTGTGAAGTTAATAATTCTTTATATTGCTCTGAATTCAAATTAGTACCTCTTTCTAATATATATTTTGAAAATTAAATTAATTTTTTAAAGGAAATTACCACACTATCTAATGATTGTTGAATAGTGGTATAAGAAAAATTCATAATTCTTCAAATGAATTAGTATTCAACTACACCATATAATCAAAGATATGAGATACCAATACTTACAACTAATTTTACTTGATTACTATTAAAAATAAAAGATATGATTATATTATAAGATAATATCTCCATTGATGAGGAGAAAAAAAGGCCTAATCACTAAGGATTAGGACCTTCATAAAGTTATCCATCAACAACAGTTTAAATAGAGCAACAAACGGTATCAGGATTTTTATTTTAATATTCAGAATCTATCTTTTTAAGTAATTGATCAATTTTATCACCATATTGAACTGACTCATCTCTTACAAAAACCAATTCTGGTGTTTTATAAATTGATAATCTTGATCCAAGTTCACCACGAATTAATCCAGAAGCTTTTTCCAAACCACGTTGTGTTTTTTGTGCATCTGATGCCATATTTGACAATATACTATAGTAAATTGTCGCCTGTTGTAAATCACCAGTTACATTAACTCCCGTAATTGTGACACCTTCAACTCGAGGATCTCTCACTCGTTTTAAAAGAATATCATTAACTTCTTTTTGAATTTCTTGTGATAAACGACCTACACGGTAATGTTGTGTCATTTTATATCCTCCTATAGTTGTTATGAATTATTTAACTGGAACTTCTTCCATAACGTAGGCTTCAATTTGGTCGCCTTCTCTAATGTCATTGTATTTTTCAATCATGACACCACATTCGAAACCTTGTTTAACAATTTTAGCGTCATCTTTAAAGCGTTTCAAGCTTGCTAATTTACCTTCATAAATAACAATACCATCACGAATTAAACGAACGCCGCTATCTCTTTCGATGTAACCTTCAGTGACGTAAGCACCACCAATTGTTCCAACTTTTGTAACTTTATATGTTTCACGAATTTCAACTTGTCCAGTTATTTTTTCTTCAAAGACTGGTTCAAGCATTCCCTTCATAGCCGTTTCAATTTCTTCAATTGCGTTATAAATAACACGATGTAAGCGAATATCAACTTCGTCAGATTGTGCTTGAAGTTTAGCTTGAGGTGTTGGACGAACATTAAATCCTATAATGATAGCATTACTTGCTTCTGCCAAAGTAACATCACTTTCAGTAATTGCACCAGCTGCTTGATGAATGATATTAACTCGAACACCTTCAACATCAATCTTCTTCAAACTTCCTGCAAGAGCTTCAACTGAACCTTGAACATCTGCTTTAATAATAACAGCAACTTCTTTTAATTCGCCTTCTTTAAGTGAATCAAACAAGTTATCAAGTGTTACATGCGTAACATTTCCACGTTCTTTTGTTAAAGCACGTTTAGCACGTTCTTCACCAGCTGCACGAGCAGTTTTTTCATCATCAAAGACAACGAAACGATCGCCAGCACCTGGAACATCATTCAAACCAGTAATTTCTACTGGTGTAGCAGGTTTAGCTTTATTAACTTGACGGCCTTTATCATTTGTCATAGTACGGACACGTCCGAAACTATTACCAACAACAATTGGATCACCAACTTTTAACGTACCTTGTTGAACAAGTAATGAAGCAACTGTTCCACGGCCTTTATCAAGACGAGCTTCAATAACAGATCCAATACCCTTTTGTTTTGGATTTGCTTGTAATTCAAGAACTTCGGCTTCAAGTAAAATCATTTCTAATAATTCATCAAGGTTTGTGCCTGTTTTCGCTGAAATTTCAACGAAAATAGTATCACCACCCCAACTTTCAGGAATTAATTCATATTCAGCCAATTGTTCTGTAACATGAGCAGGATTAGCACCGGGCTTATCCATTTTATTAACAGCAACAATAATAGGTACATTGGCTGCTTTAGAATGATTAATTGCTTCAATTGTTTGAGGCATAACCCCATCATCAGCAGCAACAACTAAAACAGTGATATCAGTAATATCGGCACCACGAGCACGCATATTTGTAAATGCAGCATGTCCAGGTGTATCTAAGAATGTAATTGTTTTATTATCATGTTTTACTTGGTAAGCACCAATATGTTGTGTAATACCACCAGCTTCACCATCAGTAACATGTGTATGACGTAATTTATCAAGTAAGGTTGTCTTACCATGATCAACATGTCCCATGATTGTAACAACTGGTGGTCTTGAAACAAGATTATCTTCATTTTTAATTTCTGCATCAAACATTTTATCAATATCAGCAACATCTACATCGATTTTAGCTTCTGATTTAATACCATATTCTGCTGCTAAAATTTCAATTGTATCTGTATCGAGTGTTTGATTTTGGTTAACCATTACGCCTAACATAAATAATTTTTTAATAATTTCTGCTGGTTCACGATGAATCTTTTTAGCAATTTCAGCAACATTAGTTGCAGCATTGTAATATAAGATTTCTGGTAATGGTTTATCTTTTCTGGGTGATACAGGTGGTTTTGGTGTCGTTGAACGACGGTTTTTCTTATTTCTGTTACGTTTGTTATAAGGATTATTCCCATAACGGTTATTATTATTAAATCTCGAACGTCCTTGCTGATTAGCATTACCATTATTAGCAGTTCTAGCACTTGATTGTGTACTATTTTGAGGACGATTTGCTGGCTTTTCATTTGTTGTCTTTGGTGCAGCGTTAGTTGTTCTTGCTACTGGTTTTGAAGCTACCTGCGATGATTTTTGAGCAACAGGTTTACTATTCGTTGTTTTAGCAGGTTGTGCTGGTTTCTTTGCAACAGGTTTTGCTACTGGTTTTTTCGGTGTTGCATTAGATACAGTTTTTTCAACCATTTTCTTTGCAGCAACTACTTTAGCAGCGCCCTTTTTAAATTTATCGCGAATCTGACGTTCTTCATTATCACCAATAGTTGACATATGATTTTTAACATCAAAACCTTTTGTCGTTGCAAAATCAATAATATCTTTAGTATTTAATTCTAGCTCTTTAGCTAATTCATAAATTCTTTTTTTTCCCATATTTGCATGCTCCTTCTATATATCCATTAAGTCACACATCCTTCTGCTAAAACCTTTATCGGTAATAGCATACACTGTGCGCTGTTGTCCAACGGCCTCACTTAAACTGGCTTTTGAAAATCCAACATATAATTTAACATTATAGCTGTTGCACTTATCTGTTACTTTTTTTAAAGTCGCTTGTCCACAATCTTCAGAAAGAATAACCAATTTAGCTTTATTCTTCCTGACAGCATTCAATACTAGTCCTTCACCAGTCACCAACATACCTGCGCGTCTGGTCAAGCCTAGCATTTGTAAGAATTTTTGACTATTTTTCATCTTTAAATAATTCTCGTCTAGCTACCTGATGGTCAACATATTCGACAAGTTCTTCATAAAATGATTCGTCAATCTTAATACCGAATGCTTTATTGAATGTTCTTTCTTTTTGAGCCTGCTTCGCCACATCTACATCAAGAAAAATATATGCGCCACGCCCTGGTTTCTTACCTGTTGGATCTAAAGATACTTCATTTTCTTTATTCTTAACAACACGAACAAGTTCTTTTTTAGGTTTCATTTCACCCGTAACGATATCTTTACGCATTGGAATTTTACGATTAATCACTTTAATTTGCCTCCAAATCAATTACCGATCAGTTTTAATCGGCTTATTTGTTTGTTTCAGAAACTTCTTTTTCTTCACTACTGTTAACCATATCAGATTCAGATTTAATATCAATTTTAAACGTTGTTAATTTTGCAGCTAATCGTGCATTTTGACCTTTTTTACCAATTGCTAATGACAATTGGTGATCTGGCACAACTACAGTACAAGCATGATCATTTTCTGGATTAAAGACAACATTGACAACTTCTGCAGGATTCAAAGCATTAGCAATGTATTTTGCAGGATCTTCATTCCATTCAACAATATCCATATTTTCGCCTTTTAATTCATTAACAATAGTTTGTACACGTTGTCCTTTAGGACCAACACAAGTACCAACAGCATCGATATCTGGATTATTCGAACGAACAGCTACCTTAGCACGGTCACCTGCTTCACGAGCAATTGATACAATTTCAACTGTTCCGTCATATATTTCAGGAACTTCTTGTTCAAATAATCGTTTTAGCAAGTCAGGATGTGAACGACTAACAAAAACTTGAGGGCCTTTAGCAGCATTCTCAACTTTTGTGATATAAACTTTAATTCGATCATGTGGATTAAAACTTTCACCAGGAATTTGATCAATCTTAGCTAAAACAGCTTCCACTTTACCTAAATTAACATAAATATAACGATTATCATGACGTTCTACTTCACCGCTAACGATTTCATTTTCATATTGAATATATTGATCATAAACAATACTACGTTCAGCTTCACGAACACGTTGCATGATAACTTGTTTAGCAGTTTGTGCAGCAATTCGTCCAAAATCCTTAGGTGTAACTTCAAATCGAATTGAATCGCCAACTTCATATGCTTTATTAATCTCTAAAGCATCTTGCAAACTAACTTCAAGACGTGAATCAAAGACTTCTTCGACTACTTCTTTAACCGCATAAACTGTAATATTACCTTTTTTTGAATCAAACTCTACTTCAACATTTTGTGCTTGATTGTAATGACGCTTGTATGCAGAAACTAATGCTGCTTCAATGGCATCAATAATAACTTCTTTTTTAATACCTTTTTCTTCTTCTAACACTGTAAGTGCACTTAATAGTTCTTTACTCATCTTTAATTTACTCCTTTATAAAAAGCTACTTAAAATTTGATAGCTAAGCGCGCCTTAGCTATTTTTTGACGAGGAATAACGATCGTTCTCTTACGCGTTTTGTCCATATAAACAACTGTTAATTCATCAGCTGTTAATTCCGTTAAGGTACCTTGAAAAATTTTAGCGTTATTAATAGGTTCATATAGTGAAATATTAACGTATTCATTCAAAGCTCTTTCATAATCTTTTTCCTTTTTCAAAGGTCTTTCAGCACCAGGTGATGAAACCTCTAAAAAATAAGCTTGTGGAATTGGATCAGGATTAATCTCATCTAATTTTTCACTTAAAATATCACTAACAGCAACACACTCTTCAATTTTAATGCCTTCAGGTTTATCAATGTAAACTCTTAAAAACCAACTTGGGCCTTCTTTAACAAATTCAATGTCCACCAATTCAATATTCTGTTCATCAACAATTGGTTGAACTAGCTCTGTGACAGTCTCTATAACAGTACTCACACGTTACCCTCCTTACATTTTCCCAATAAAAAGAGTGAGCATCGCTGCTCACTCAAACAAGATATCAAAATACTTTCTTTAATATAGCATAATTTTCTGAAAACATCAACAAACTGCTATGTTCTCACTTTTTAGAAAAAGACATCATCAAAAATAGATAGTTGATTTTCATCTGGTAATGCTTTTAAAACATTATTTTCAGTCATATACTCAATTAATGACTTAGAAACTTTACCACGTTTAGCTAAATCTTCTTTAGATAAAAATGGGCGTTCCTCACGAGCAGCAATAATTTGCTTAGCAACGTTATTACCAAGACCTGGTACAGCTCTAAATGGTGCAATTAACTTATCACCATCAATTATCCAATTTGAATCATCTGATTTATCCAAATCAATCATCCCAAATTGGAAGCCACGTTCAAGCATTTCATTGCTTAATTCAAGGACCGTCAACAAATTTTTCTCTTTTGTTGATGCATCCATCCCTTTATCATTAATATCTTTCATTGCTTTTTTCACTGCTTCTTTACCATGCGACATTGCGACTAAATCAAAATCATCTGCTCTAACACTGAAATAAGCACAGTAATATAACATTGGAAAATAAACTTTATAGTATGCAATTCGTAAGGCCATCAAAATATACGCAGCAGCATGTGCCTTAGGGAACATATACTTGATTTTTAAACATGCTCCGATATACCAATCTGGAATTTTTGCTGCTTTCATCTCAGTTTGATAATCATCTGAGATACCTTTTCCTTTTCGAACACCTTCCATAATATTAAAAGCGCTACCAGCTTCCATACCCATATGAATAAGCCCCATCATGATATCATCACGACAGCCAATAACTTCCGGCATCGTGATTGTTCCATTAGAAATAAGTTCTTCAGCGTTTCCCAACCACACATCTGTACCATGTGATAGACCAGAAATTTTTAATAGTTCAGCAAATGTTTTAGGTTTTGTTTCTTCTAGCATCCCTCGAACAAATCTCGTTCCGAATTCCGGAATACCTAATGTACCTGTTTTTGAGAAAATTTCGTCGCTAGTAACACCAAGTACTTCAGGCCCTTGGAATATTTGCATAACGCCCTTATCATCCGTAGGGATTGTTTTTGGGTCAACTCCTGATAAATCTTGTAACATTCTAATCATGGTTGGATCATCATGACCCAAAATATCTAATTTCAAGATATTATCGTGGATAGAATGGAAATCAAAATGGGTTGTTTTCCATTCGGAAGTTGAGTCATCTGCTGGATACTGGATAGGTGAAAAATCATAAACATCCATATAGTTAGGGACAACTAAGATACCACCAGGATGTTGACCGGTCGTCCGTTTAACGCCAGTTGACCCCTTAGCAAGTCGATCTATCTCCGCATTTCTAAACGTTGCTCCAGTATCACGTTCATAACCCTTAACATAACCATAAGCCGTTTTATCTGCAACAGTACCAATTGTTCCTGCACGGAAAACATAATCTTCCCCAAATAAAACTTTCGTATAATTATGCGCAATTGCTTGATAATCACCCGAAAAATTCAAATCAATATCAGGAACTTTATCACCATAAAATCCAAGAAAAGTTTCAAATGGAATATCATGTCCATCTTTATCTAATGGTGTACCACATTTGGGACAGTCTTGGTCTGGTAAATCAAATCCAGACCCATATTCACCTTTTTCATAAAAATGTGTATATTTACATTTAGGGCATCGATAATGAGGTGGTAATGGATTAATTTCTGTTATTCCAGTCATTGTTGCAACAAGACTTGACCCAACAGATCCACGGGACCCTACTAAATAACCATCTTTGTTAGATTTATGAACTAATTTTTGTGAAATTAAATAAATAACTGAAAATTCATTATCAATGATACTTGTCAATTCTTTATCAAGACGTTTAACCACAGTTTCAGGTAACTCTTCTCCATAAAGTTCATGAGCGCGATTATAGGTTAATTGTTTAATTTCTTCTTCAGAGCCATCAATTTTCGGTGCATATAATCGATCTTTAACTGGAGAAATGTCATCATCAATCATATTAGCGATTAAATTCGTATTTGTAACAACGATTTCTTTAGCAACATCCGCACCTAAAAATTGGAATCCTTCCAACATTTCATTCGTTGTTCTAAAATGTGCATCAGGTAAAATAGAACGATTTAACGGATTAGCACCACCCATTGAATTAACAAGAATTTTACGATAAATACTATCTTCAGGGTTCATATAATGAACATCTCCAGTCGCAACAACCGGCTTATCCATTTCGTGTCCTAAATCAACCATATTTTGTAAAATTTCCTCTAAATTTTGATTATCCTTAATTAATTCTTGATGGATTAGAGGTTCATATAATGCTTTAGGCTGAATTTCTAAGTAATCATAAAACTTAGCCTTTTCTTTAGCCTCTTCCATCCCTTTTTGCATCATTGCTGTAAATACTTCACCTGAGTCACACGCTGAACCAACGATAATACCTTCACGATATTTATTTAACTCACTTCGAGGGATGCGGGGCATCCGATAAAAATAATCTATCATCGAAGTTGAAACTAATTTAAACATATTTTTAAGTCCGGCTTGAGTTGTCGCAAGTAACGTAACATGGAATGGACGTGCTTGTTTGTAAGCATCATGCTCACCCATATGATCATTCAATTGAACATGTGACGTTATTTCAAATCGTTCCTTAGCATCTTTAATAAAGATATTACACAAAAGACCAGTTGTCTCAGCATCATAAATAGCGCGATGATGATGTTCCAAGTTAACATTGAATTTTTTGGAAAGTGTATTTAATCTAAACCCTTTTAATTCGGGATGTAAAAATCTTGCTAACGTTAACGTATCAATGATTGGATTTTGCATAGGTTCCATGCCATGACGTTCATATCCAGTATTCATAAAGCCAATATCAAAACTAGCATTATGGGCAACTAGAATACTACCTTCTGAAAATTCTCTAAATAATTTAAAAACTTCTTCTTCAGATTTTGATCCATGAACCATTTCATCCGTAATTGAGGTTAAATTAGTTGTTGTTTCAGATAAATGATGTCCTGGATCAATAAATTCATCAAATTCTTCAATGACATTTCCCTTTGTCATTTTAACAGCAGCTAATTCAATAACTTTATCAAATCGAGCAGATAAACCCGTTGTTTCCGTATCAAAAGTAACATAAGTGGCTTCTTCTAGATTTACATCCTTATCATTAAAAGCAATTGGAATACCATCATCAACAACGTTAGCCTCAACACCGTACAAAATTTTAATATTATTTTTCTTTCCAGCAGAATGAGCCTCAGGAAAACTTTGTAAGGTAGAATGATCCGTAATCGCAATTGCTTTTTGTCCCCATTTACTGGCTTGCTGTACATAATCCGTAATTGAATTTGTGGCATCCATTTGACTCATATTTGAGTGTAAATGTAATTCAACACGTCGTTCATCATCTGGAGCTGTTTCTTGACGGCTTGGGTGGTCGACTTGATTAATATCGTAAGCATTCACCACTAGATCTCGCATAAAATTATCTTCTTGTACTGCACCACGAACTCTGACCCATTCTTTTTCTTGAATAGCAGCAAACATCGCTTCGTCTTCTTCATTACGAGAGAATTTTTTTACGGTCATGGATGAACTATAATCCGTCATTTTAATGATCATTAATTGTCTTTCAGACTTAAGCGTCCGGATTTCCTTAGAGAAAATATATCCCTCAATAATAACCGAGCGTTCCTCTTCAATGATTTCAACCATCCGTTTTGCAGGCTCTTTTGTACTAATCTTTTTACCCATTTGAACAGGTCCATTAATTACAGTTTGAGAATCAGTCTTTTTCTTTTCATTTTGTTTCTGAATAGTTTCTGTTGCCTTCTGCATCATTATGGCATCTTGAGATTCTTTTCGCTGTCTAATTTCTTCTATTTTTTCTTGTGATTTTGATTCATCTAATAATGTATTAATATTTATCTGTGGAAATCCGACCATTTGATACGCAGTTTCAATTGGTCCTAATGCTTGACCTGTTAAGAACGTTTTTACAATTTCATTTTCAGCCATTAACATCACTCGTCTATCATCAAGATAAGGGACGTTCCCATGAAAAAGTTCTTGTACTAGCGAAGAATTAGCTTCACTATTTTTAACTGCCCATGTCCAATAATCGCCTAAAAGTTGGTTTGTTAATTCTGGTTGCTCAACTTGAACAGTTATTTTTGTTTTTGCAATATCTTTAAATGTAATTGCAATTTTATTTTCTAAGTCACTAAATAATGAAAATGGCAAAATTTTAGGGGCAACTAGCTTGAATTCCCATAGTTTTGACTTTTCATGAACAGTTACGGTTGAAATTTCAATTAAATCCAATATTTCACTATCTTGTTGGTCACTTGATTGAAAATTAATTTGTTCTAATAGTTTATTGAATAATTCTTTATTATTAAGCGACAAATGATTGACTCCTTTTCTAAAAATGAAAAAGAGACTGAGTCAAAATTTTCTTTTGAACTCAATCTTCTTTAACTAGTTTTGATTTTCTTCTTTTAATAAAATTGAGATAGAGCTCTCTAATTCGTCTTTCGTTACTTCAATCGTTTCACCATTTCTACGTAACTTCACTTCAACGATACCATCAGCAGCTTTCTTACCAACTGTAATTCGAACAGGTAATCCAATTAAATCTGAATCAGCAAATTTAACACCTGCACGTTCTTTACGATCATCAAGCAATACTTTGTAACCATTTTCAGTCATTTTTTTGTCAATTTCATTAGCTAGAGCCATTTGTTCATCATTTTTAGCATTAATTGGAATTACATGAACATCGTATGGTGCAATACTTCTAGGCCATACTAAACCATTTTCATCAGCTTGTTGCTCTGCAATGGCTGCAAGTAAACGACTAACGCCGATTCCATAACAACCTAATATCACAGGTTTTTCGCGGCCATTATCATCTAAGATATTAGCGCCCAATGCCTCAGAATATCGTGTTCCAATTTTGAAGATATGACCAATTTCAATCCCCTTAGTAAATTTCAATTCGCCTTCCCCTTCAGGTGAAGTTTCACCTTCTTGAGCCAAACGTAAATCTACAAATTTATCTACTCGGTAATCACGATCAATATTTGCGTTAAATAAATGAGAACCAGTCGTATTTGCACCAACGACCGCATTTATCATTCCCTTAATTCCTTCGTCGGCAACAATTGTTACGTCTTCTGTAACACCAACAGGTCCAAGTGAACCAAACTCTGCACCCAACACTTCAGTAACATCTGAATCAGTTGCCATACGTAAAAAATCAGCGCCTAATGTGTTTTTTAATTTAATTTCATTCAAAATATCATTTCCGCGCATTAAAACCATCACTGGTTTTTCATCAGCCATAAATAATAATGATTTTATTAAATTTTCACTTGCTGTATCAATAAATTTAGCCAACTCATCAATTGTTTTAATATTTGGTGTTTCAATTTTTTCAATATCTTTAATCGCTTCATGTGAATTCTTATATGTTTTCAAACTTTTTGCCATTTCTAAATTAGCTGCATAATCGCTCTTATCAGAATAAACGATTGTATCTTCACCAATATCAGAAATTGCCATAAATTCTTTTGAATCATTACCGCCCATTGCACCTGCATCACCAATAATACTTCTAAAATTAAGACCACAGCGTTCAAAAATATTTTGATATGCACGATTCATTTTTTGATAAGTATCATTTAAACTTTCTTCATCCGCATGGAATGAATAAGCATCTTTCATTAAAAATTCACGGCCTCTTAATATACCAAAACGAGGTCTATTTTCATCACGATATTTTTGTTGTATTTGGAACATTGTCAGTGGTAATTTTTTATATGATTTGATTTCATCACGAATTAAAGAAGTAAATGTTTCTTCATGAGTTGGTCCTAAAATAAATTTTCTATCATGTCGATCTTTTAATTTAAAAAGTGTATCACCATAGGTTTCATAACGACCTGTTTCTTCCCATAATTCAGCAGGAATAACGGCAGGTACAAGCATTTCAACCGCTCCAATTGCTTCCATTTCTTCGCGAATAATTGTTTCAATTTTTCTAATAACGGAGAAAGCTAATGGTAAATAACTGTACATTCCGGCTGAAACTTGTCGAATATATCCAGCTCGTAACATCATTTGATGACTGATAACCTCAGCATCGCTTGGAACTTCCTTCATTGTTGGTATTAATAATTGTGATTGTTTCATACTATTTTATTCTCCTTTTTCATTTAAAAGAAATAACGCTGAATATCATTCCATGTGACTAATATCATCAATATCATTAAAAATGCAAATCCAACTAATGTAATAACACCTTCTTTTTCAGGTGAAATTGGTTTGCCACGAATTCCTTCGATAATATTTAGTACTAATTTTCCACCATCTAAAGCTGGAATTGGTAATAAATTCACAATTCCTAAGTTAATTGATAAGAATGCAAGCAATGACACAACACTCGCCAACCCATAACTTGCTGCATTTGAAGTCACTGCATAAATTGCAACCGGACCACCAAAATCATTTAAGCTGACACCTTTAGTAAACATCCCTACTAATACAGCCACAATACTAGCCACGACACTCCATGATTGCGTAAACCCATAAGTAATTTTATTGATAAATGAGTGATCCATTTTAACTGTAATACCAATTTTACCGATCTTTGTTGAGTCTGTTTTACTTGATTCAGGTGTAATAACGATTGATTCTGTTTTACCGTTCCTTATTACTTTTAAGTCAGTTTTTTTATCAGGACGACTGCTAATCGCTGTCGTTAATTCAGTCCAGTTTGTTGTCTTTTTATCAGATACAGCTACAATTTTATCATTTGCTTTTAACCCCGCCCTTTGAGCCGCAGAATTCTCTTGAATTGTACCAATTTGATTCAAATTGGTTGCAACGCCACCTTGCATAAAAGCAAGTAGTATAAATGCAACAATAGCTAATAAAAAGTTATTCATCGGTCCAGCAAAATTCGTTAAAATTCGATTCCAAAGCGTAGCTGATTGAAATTGAACATCTTCAGGAGCGATTTGAATTTCTGTGCCATCTTTTTCAATTATTAACGCATCATGATCAACATTATATTTTTTTACTATCTCTTCATTACCATTTTCATATCCTGTAATCCAGAGTTCTTTTTGCAAATCACTATCTAGGTATTCGATTGGGATACCATTATACAGCGTTGTTTTTTTACTCGTATTAATCTTTGTAACCTTATTATTACTATCCAGTATTAAACTCATAGGCATACCAGGTTTTAAATCTTCATCTTCATCATCAGCGATTCCCGCCATTCTAACATATCCACCAAGAGGTAATATTCTTAAAGTGTACGTTGTACTACCTCTATGGAATGAAAGTATTTTTGGCCCCATACCAATTGAAAATTCACGAACTAAAATTCCAGCACGTTTTGCAAAATAGTAATGACCAAATTCATGAATCACAACTAAAATTCCAAAAACGATAATAAATGTAATAATCGTTTTAATCATGTGAATCCTCCCCCTTTAATTTATTACATTAACCCAAATAAATGCATAATTGGCCATACAAATATTAAACTATCAAATCGATCTAAAATACCACCATGTCCAGGTAGAATACGTCCAGAATCTTTTACACCATAGAAACGTTTAAACGCGGACTCAACTAAATCACCGCATTGTCCAAATACCGAAAGGATTAACGTAATCAAAATCATTATAGGAAAAGAATGATTTTGTGGGAAGAAGTAAATAAAGATACTTCCTAACAGTGTAGCCATTAATGTTCCACCAATTGAACCTTCCCATGTTTTATTTGGACTAATATGTGGTGCTAATTTATTTTTACCAAACTTACGTCCAAACATGTAAGCACCTGTATCTGTTGTCCAGATAACAATTAAAATATATGCTAATGTCATTAATCCGTTAAAATCGTTGCCTCTTGCCGCAATAAAATAATGAAATCCCATCCCGACATATAAAGAACTTAAGACAAAAACACCAGCATCATCAAATGAAAAACGATTTTTTGAAGTAACCATATACATTAATAGAAGTGCAACAAGAAAATAAAATACATTTACAGAAGAAATGTGAGCTGGTAAAAATTTAAACCACTTATCTGGTGCAATCACAGTTATTGTCATTAAGATACCAAAAGTAGCCTCTGGTGATATCAATAATTTTTTCTTCATTACAAATACTTCCGAAATACCAATGCATCCTAAAATTAAAGCAAATATCTGCAATGGTAGTCCACCAATAATAACCAATGGTATGAAAATACAGAGAGCCACAATTGCCGTAATTACGCGCTGTCTCATAAAAATTCTCCTATTCTTTTATACCACCGAAACGGCGGTCTCTTTTTTGATAATTTAGTATTGCATCTTTTAATGCATCTTCAGAAAAATCAGGCCATAATGTATCAGTAAACACTAATTCACTATAAGCAATTTGCCATAATAAGAAATTAGATATTCTTTCTTCACCACTAGTTCTGATTAGTAATTCCGGATCATTATAAGGTGCTAAATTACTAGTCATTAAATACTGGTCAATTGTTTTATCTGTTATCTCTTCAACGCTTAGTTTACCATTAGAGGTATCAGTTGCAATATTTTTGATAGCCGTCACAATCTCTGCTCGCCCACCATAATTTAATGCAAAATTAAGAACCATCCCTGTATTATCTTTAGTATCTTCCACTGCATTTTGAACAGCTAATTTTGTTTCATTTGGAAGCTGATCAATGTAGCCCATAACATTAACTTTTACATTCTTTTCAATTAATTCTGGTACAAACTTATCAAAAAAAGTACCCGGTAAACTCATCAGGTAATTAACTTCTGTTTCGGGCCGTTTCCAATTTTCAGTAGAAAATGCGTAAAGTGTTAAAACTTTAATCCCTAAATCACTTGCAGCCATAGTTACTGTTTTTACAGTATCCATACCGGTTTTATGTCCCGCAATTCTAGGTAAATGCCTTTTTTTTGCCCAACGTCCATTACCATCCATTATAACAGCAACATGTTTAGGAATTCTTTCCATATCCAATTGGATTAATTCATTTGTTTTATTTTTTTTAAAATTAAAAGCCATATTGTACCTCCAAGAATAGTTACATGTTCTATTGTAGCAAAAAAACAGGCACAAAACGACGCCTGTCTTAAAATAAAGCTATTTATTTAAACTGCTAAAATTTCTTTTTCTTTATCTGCTTGAATATTATCAATATTTTTAATTGATGCATTCGTCACATCTTGAGCTTGTTTTTCTAAATCTCGTAAATCATCTTCGGTTAAATCACCATTTTTTTCTGATTTTTTCAAGGCATCAACTGCATCACGTCTGATATTACGAATAATAACTTTAGCATTTTCTGCTTCAGCTTTAACGTCTTTAGCTAATTCCTTACGACGTTCTTCTGTTAATTGAGGAATAACTAATCGAATTGCTGATCCATCATTCGAAGGGCTAATTCCTAAATCAGCAACTAATAAACCATGTTCAATATCCTTCAAAGCACTTTTATCAAATGGCGTAATTAAAAGTACGCGAGCTTCTGGTACTGAAATTTGTGCAACTTGATTAAGTGGCGTTGGTGCACCATAATAATCTACTGTCACATTATTCAATAAACTAGCATTAGCTCGACCAGCCCGAATATTACCAAGATTTTTTTGAAGTGAAACCTCTGCTTTTGACATTTTATCTTGAGCATCAACTAATATAGGTTCTGTTATTTTCATTTATTTTCCCCTAACGGTTGTTCCGATGGTTTCACCGAGAACAACTTTTTTTATATTTCCTGGTTCGTTCAAATTAAATACGACTAACGGAATATCATTATCCATCGATAATGTACTTGCAGTTGTATCCATAACTTGTAAGTTTTTATTAATTATATCTAAATGTGTTAATTCTTCATATTTTGTTGCTGAGTCATCCTTTTGAGGATCAGCAGAATAGACACCATCTACGCCATTTTTTGCCATCAATATAACATCAGCATTAATTTCTGCAGCTCTTAACGCTGAAGTTGTATCTGTTGAGAAATATGGTGAACCCGTACCCGCAGCAAAAATAACAACGCGACCTTTTTCAAGATGACGAACAGCTTTACGGCGAATATAGGGTTCTGCAATTTGGCGCATTTCAATAGCTGTTTGAACTCGAGTTGGGACACCTACAGACTCAAGATTATCTTGCAATGCTAGTGCATTCATAACTGTTCCTAGCATCCCTATATAATCTGCCTGCGCACGTTCCATACCCATTGCGGCTCCAGCTTCACCACGCCACATATTACCACCACCAACAACGATAGCGACTTCAACACCCATTTCTTGAATTTCTTTTAATTCTTCAGCAACTTTTCTAATTACAGGTGGATTAATACCAAATCCTTGTTCTCCGGCTAATGCTTCACCGCTTAACTTCAACATAACGCGTCGATACTTAACATCTGACATCCAATGTTCCTCCTACAATCTATTTACAATTATTTTACCATATTTTAGGTATAATTAATAATTCAATTTATATCAAAATAAATTTATTAAAAAAAGTTTGTGCTTAAAGCACAAACTTTTGGATTGTAGAAAATTATTTAATTTGGCCCATAACTTCGTCTACAAAATTATTTTCTTTCTTTTCAAGACCTTCTCCAACTTCATAACGGATAAATAATTTAACTTTTCCACCCTTAGAAGCAACATACTTAGCAACTGTCATGTCAGGATCTTTAACAAAATCTTGATCATCTAAGCTAATATCAGCTAGATATTTATTTAAACGACCCTCAACCATTTTTTCAATGATATTTGCTGGTTTGCCTTCATTAGCAGCTTCTTTAGAAAGTACTTCTTTTTCATGTGCCAATTCATCAGCAGGTACTTGTTCACGAGATACATACTTAGGATTAATTGCAGCAACATGCATAGCAACATCTTTAGCAGTTGATTCATCAGCATCTGTAACGACAACAAGTGTTGAAATTGAGCCACCCATATGTGAGTATGATCCAAAACTTTCATTATCAGTTTTTTCTACTAATTCAAAACGACGTAATGAAATTTTTTCACCAATTACTTGTGTTGCTTCAATTAAATCATCATTAATTGTGCCACGGTCTGTTTTAATTGTAAGTGCTTCTTCAACATCTTTAGGATGTGCTTCAGCAATTTTAGTAGCAATCAATTTAACAAGTGTTTTGAATTGTTCGTTTTGAGCAACGAAATCAGTTTCTGCGTTAACTTCAACAATAGCTGCAAAGTTACCAGAGAATTGAACATCAGATAGACCTTCAGCAGCAACACGGTCACTTTTTTTAGCAGCCTTTGCCATACCTTTTTCGCGGAGGAAATCGATTGCTTTTTGCATATCACCGTCAACTTCAACGAGTGCTTTTTTTGCGTCCATCATACCGACACCAGTTGTATCACGTAATTCTTTAACTTGAGAAGCAGAAATTTTTGCCATTTGAATGGCCTCCTTGTTTAAATAATTTAATTGATTTTATATCTAAAAAAACTGCCTCAAAAGAAAGGGCCATTACAGTACCTAATTTTGAGACAGCCTAATTTATTTACTATTCAGCAGTTTTTTTATCATTTCCGCCTTCAACAGCTTCAACGATATCTTCGATTGAATCTACTTTTTCGTCAGCCTTTTTGAAAGAAGCTTCATTCACTTCTTCTTTACCTTGATTAGTTTCAATAATAGCATCAGCCATTTTTGCAGTAATCAAACGTACAGCACGAATTGCATCATCATTTGAAGGGATTTTTACATCAATTTCATCTGGATCACTATTTGTATCAACCATAGCGATGATAGGAATATTCAATTTTTGAGCTTCCTTAACAGCGATACGTTCTTTACGAGGATCAACAATGAATAATACATCAGGGATGCGAGGCATATCTTCAATACCACCCAAGAATTTTTCAAGACGATCTCTACGTTTAATTAATAAAGAAACTTCTTTTTTAGGAAGAAGATCAAATGTGCCATCTTCTGACATTTTTTTGATTTCTTTAAGACGTTTGATACGTTTTTGAATTGTGTTCCAGTTAGTTAAAGTTCCACCTAACCAACGATGGTTAACAAAGTATTGTCCAGCACGAGTTGCTTCTTCTTCAATAGCATCTTGTGCTTGTTTCTTTGTACCAACAAAAAGAACAACACCATCATCTTCAGCAGCTTTTTTCATTGATGCATAAGCAGCATCAACTAATTTAACTGTTTTTTGTAAATCAATGATATAAATACCATTTCTTTCAGTAAAGATGTATGGTTTCATCTTTGGGTTCCAGCGACGTGTTTGATGTCCAAAATGAACACCGGCTTCGAGCAATTGTTTCATACTAATAACAGCCATAATGTAGTGCCTCCGAGTAAAAGTTTTATTTTCCTCCCAAGTGTTCAACTGTGCTAAGACTCTCCCGAGCACCCTCAGTCACATCCCACAAGGTGTGAATTGATGTTTTAACATCGTCTTTAAGTATACAAAATCTAAAATTAGAACACAAGTCTTATTTTTAATTATTTAACTTCTGTTTCCACAACGCCTGTTGTTAAAAATTGATAAGCACTATTCAAAGCAATTTCAACCATATTTTTAACTGCAGTTTCAGTATAGAATGCAATATGAGGTGTTAAAATAACATTTACCATATCTAAAAGTTCATTAAATAATGGATCTTCAATAGATGAGTCCGTTAAATCATGATTAAATATTGGATTTTCGAATTCATACGTATCTAAAGCTGCTCCACCAACTTGTCCTGATTTTAATGCGTCAATTAAATCTTCAGTATTAATTAACGTTCCACGGGCTGTATTTACAATCAGAACTCCGTGTTTCATTTTTTCAAATGAATCTCGATTAAGCATGTGTTCATTCTCTTTTGTAGCTGGCGTATGTAATGTAATAACGTCTGCTTGTTCGAACAACTCATCTAATGTATCAACATAAATACCACTCTTTTTTAATTCAGCATTTGGATAGACATCGTATGCAATAACTTTTGCACCGAATCCTTTGTAAATGTCCATTGCAACCCGGCCAATACGTCCAGTTCCAATAACACCCACGGTTAAGCTTCTCAACTCGCGTGAAATATTTGGAGCCCAACGATAGTCTTGATTTTTAATTTTTAAATTAAATTCTGGTGTTCTTCTTAAGAGTTGCATCAATTGTGTCACAGAAAATTCAGCAATCGCGTTAGGTGAATACGCTGGGACATTTGTCACCGTCACACCGTATTTTTTAGCTGCAACTAAATCAATATTATCAACCCCGACATTTCTAACAGAAAGAATCTTAATATTCATCTCTTTCATTTTAGAAAATAATGTTTCGTTATAAGGGATTGTTTGCAATGCAATAATACCATCAAATCCATCCGCTTGCTGTATCGTTTCATTCGTTAATAAATCTTGAGTAATTTCAACATCAACTTGATTGTCATCAGACCATTGATTACCAAATCCAACTTCATCTTTTCTCATACCGAACGCAATTAGTTTCATAATACAAAATCCTCCATTTTCTGACTAATTTTATTTAAATTTAACTTCTTTATCAGAATGTCCTGTTTCTATTAAGTCTTTACTTGCATTCAAAGCATCTATAACCATATTCCTGACAGCAGGCTCTGTATAGAACGCTGTGTGTGGGGTAATTAACACATTCTCACGTTGCAATAAGTTTTTAAAAGTACCATTTACTTGTGATTCTGTTAATTCTTTATTGAAATAATCAGTCTCATTTTCAAGTGTATCTAATGCGGCACCGGCTACTTTCCCTGAATCTAGCGCTCTTATCAGTGCATCGGTGTCAATCAATGTTCCTCTGGCCATATTCAAAATATGCACACCATTTTGCATTTTACTAAATGCTTCGTCATCTAATAAATGATAATTATCTTCAGTAGCAGGGCTATGAATTGTGATAACTGTTGATTTTGCATATAGCTCATCTAATGTATCAACATAGATTCCTTCTTCTTTCAAAGCAGGATTTTGATAAATATCATATCCAATAATTTTTGCACCAAATGCTTTAAAAATTTTAATGGCTGTTTGCCCAATTCTTCCTGTACCAATCACACCAACTGTTTGTGTGCGGATTTCTTTAGAGATATCGGGTTCCCAAGTGAAATCGTTATTCTTCATTTTACGATTAAATTGTGGTGTTTTTCTAAATAACTCCAACAATTTAGCTACAGATAGCTCCGCAACAGCACTTGGAGAATAAGATGGCACATTCGTCACAATCAATCCATACTTATTAACTGCATCCCCATCAACGTTATCCACACCAGTATTACGAATCGATAAATAATTAATATTTAAATCATGAATTTTTTTAATTAATTCAGGTGTATAGTCCTTTTGTTGGTAGGCAACGATAGCGTCATAATTTTCTGCTAATTGAACTGTTTTTTCGTCTAATAATTCATTAACAGTTTTTATTTTAATTTGATTATCTTTTTCCCATTCTTGGACATACAATAATTCATCTTCTCGGATACCATACGCAATGATTTTCATAATGTTATACCTCTTTATTTTAAAATTTATACTTTCATTATATCATTTGAAATCTTTTTATACATTATTTCAGATTTCAACTGATTGCTTTTTTAAATAAGCAATTTTTTTATCTCTTGATTGGTGTTTGAAAGCATATTCTTTCTTTAATGCTTCAGATTTCGTTTCAAATGATTCCTGCAAAATCATTTTCAAAGGCCGTCTACTAGCTAATTTTGTGTACTTTGCACCTTTCCCTGCATTATGCGTTGCAAGTCTTTTTTCGGGATCCGTTGTAAATCCGCCGTATAGTGTATTATCAGCGCACAGTAATACATAGAAATAATATTTTTTTTCATCTTCCATAAACAATCTCCTGAACCATTTGTGTGTACTCATCATCGTTACCATAAACAACAATAGGAGGCATAATCCTAATTCCTGCTGCATTGCCATCCTTAATTGCTTCAATTAGGACCATGTTAGCCTCTTTTCCCTCTTTTGGATGAACAAATTGGATTTTTTTAGGCGCCAACCGATGATTAACCATTTTACTTAGAATTTCAGGCAATCGATCAGGACGGTGTACGAAAAAAGTTTTCCCCTTCATTTTCAATAAACCGCTAGTAATTTCTAGAATACTATCTAAATTAGTTGTAATTTCATGTCGTGCAATTGCTAAATACTTGTTAGGATTCTGAGAAGATTGTGGCGTATTTGGAAAATAAGGTGGATTACACAATACGGTATCAATTGAGTCTTTTTCTAGATAATCAAACGTGTTGATTAAATCTGTTTGCTTAACTTGTACTTGATTTTCCAAGTGATTCAATTCAATACTTCTATTTGCCATATCAGCTAATTTTTCTTGAAGTTCAATCTGATAAATTTGACCCTTTGTTTTTTGACTAACAAATAACCCGACTGCACCATTGCCCGCACATAAATCAACTATTTTAGTTGATTCTTTTCTTGAAACATCTGCAAAATGGGCTAATAAAACAGCATCCAGTGAAAAAGAAAAAACATCTGAACTCTGAATGATTTTAATTTGATTTGAGTATAATTGGTCAATACGTTCATTGTTATTAAGTGAAACCATTTTTCATTACCCATTTTCTATAATTTTTTTTAAACTTGCAACTTTTAATTTAATTAGTCATACTTACCATACAAAGTTTAAAATTTGAAAGGATTGTTGCCACATGTTTTATTCATTTGCACGAGGTATTGTACGAGTACTTTTATTCTTAATCAATGGGAATGCCCACTATATTAATAAAGAAAAACTACCTGAAGGATCGTATATTTTAGTAGGTCCACACCGAACTTGGTTTGACCCCCTTTACTTTGCCTTAGCTGGTAGTCCTAAAAAGTTTTCATTTATGGCAAAAAAAGAACTATTTGTAAATCCAATTTTACGCTATATCTTAATTCATGCCAATGCTTTTCCAGTTGATCGAGAAAATCCAGGTCCATCAACAATTAAAACGCCAGTTAAATTTTTAAAAAAAGGCGAATTATCATTAATTATGTTTCCCTCAGGTACCCGACATTCCGAGGAATTAAAAGGTGGTTCACTCTTAATTGCTCGAATGGCACAGGTACCCCTAGTTCCAGCAGTCTATCAAGGTCCATTAACCTTAAAGCAACTTTTCAGTAGAAAAAGAGTAACCGTTTCATTCGGTGATCCAATCTATTTAGACAAAAAAACAAAATTGACTGATGAGGTCCAAACAGAAATGGACACCCAATTAATGGCTGCATTTCAAAAATTAGATACTGAAATTAATCCCAATTTTAAATATGTTGATCCCCATAAAAGTAAAAATAATAATTAAATTCCAAAAAAAATACTGGTAGGAAATCATATTGATTTTCTACCAGTATTTTTATTTAAAATTAAACTTAATCATCTGATATATTTTGTAAACTATACATGTCAGCGTATTTACCATTTAATTTTAGTAATTCTTCATGTGTTCCTCGTTCAACAATTTGACCCTTATCCAACACTAGAATTTGGTTAGCGTCAACAATAGTTGACAGTCTGTGTGCGATAACAAGCGTCGTTCTATTTTGTCTCATTTGTTTTAACCCATCTTGTATAAGTTGTTCCGTCTCCGTATCAATATTAGCTGTAGCTTCATCCAATATTAAAATTTTGGGATTAGTTACAATCGTTCTCGCAAATGAAATCAATTGCTTTTCACCAGCGGAGTATGTTGCCCCTCGTTCAACAACTTTCGTTTGATACTGCCGAGGTAATTTATCAATAAATTGATCAGCATGAACAAATTTAGCAGCTTTTTCAATTTGTTCATCAGTAATATCTTGATTAAACATTCTAATATTTGAAGCAACATTACCATAAAATAAAAATGAATCTTGTAATACAAGCCCCATTTTTTTACGTAACTCTTCTGTCGAATATTTTTTAATATCTAAACCATCAATTAAAATTTGCCCTTCTTCAAAATCATAAAATCTCATCAAAATATTGATGGTTGAACTTTTACCACTACCCGTGTGTCCAACGAAAGCAAGTGTTTCACCAGGTTGTACCGTAAATGATATATTCTTTAAAACAGCATTCTCATCATCATAAGAAAAAGTAACATTTTTGAATTCAATTTTACCTTCAGTAATTGTGGCTCCTGCCACGGGTGTTTGTTGTGGTTCTATTGTTTGGTCATCAAGAACACTAATGATTCGGCTACCTGCAACGATTCCATCTTGGAAAGTTGTCAAATAATCCATTAAGTTTGTCATGGGATTGAAGAAATTTTGTAAATATGTTAGAAATGCATATACCATTCCTGCTTCAACAAAATGATCTAAACTGCTAATTCCAAATAACCCAAGTGTCATTACTACAGCCAATGCATAAAATAAACTAATAATTGGTGAAAGTAACAATGAATTAGTTCGAATCATTTCAAATCTTTTTTTCAAATAAAGTTCATTAGTGTCCTCAAATTCGCCTTCAATCCGTTTTTCTTGGCGAAATTGTTGAATCACATTTATTCCAACGATAGATTCATTTAATTTAGTATTTAATCGACTCAAATATTCTCTCATTTGTCGATAAACCTTTGAACTAAACCGTTGGTAATACCATGTTGTTATTAGTAAAATTGGTATAAAAATCAACGTTACCAATGCAATCTGTGGCTTGGCAATATACATTGCTACAAAAGCAGAGATAAGTGAAAATACACCAACGATTAATGTCATAAATAGCGTCCAAAAATCTGCTAATGTCATCGTATCATTAGTAACCCTAGAAACAACAGCTCCAGCCGGTGTCTTATCAAAGTAACGCATCCCTAACGTGTGAATTTTTTTAAAAAGAATGACACGTATTTTTTCTAATGTTTTTTCTGCACCCATTGAGTACAAATACATTTGAATGAATTGAGTAATTGCTTTTAAAATTACACCGATAAAGTAAAGACCCGCAAATAAAAACATAATATTTAGTGGTGTTGATTTCGATTGAAGATAGTTATCCATATAATACTGTAAAAGAAGAGGTAGTAATATATTAATTCCACTTAATATGGCCGCAAATAAAATTGCGATTAAAAAATCGGCTTTAAAATCTTTTGTATAGGGCAACAATCTTTTAATAACTGTTCTTTGTTCTTTACCGCTCAGTTCTTTTTGCCAGCTAGATTTAGGCTTTTCACTCATTAATTTCATCTCCCTCTAACTTGCTTTCAAGTTGTTGTTTAGTTGTCATTTGATAGTACCAACCTTTTGATGTCATTAACGTATCATGCTGTCCTCGCTCAATAATTGTTCCACCATCAATTACGATAATTTCATCTGCATCTTTTACACTACTCATACGGCTTGCAGAAATAATAGTTGTTTTATTTTGACGTTTCTCTTTTAATCTAGTTAAAATAATAGATTCCGTTCTGGCATCAACTGCCGAAAGAGCATCATCCAAAATTAATAGCTCTGGATTAATTACAAGGGCACGAGCGATAGCTAAACGTTGCTTTTGGCCACCAGAGAGGGATATTCCTTGTTCTCCAACCTCTGTTTCATATTTTAGTGGTAATTCAGTGATATCACTATCCAAATCAGCATTAAATGCAGCCATTTCAACCTTTTCTTTTGTTAAATTCATATTAGCAAAACGTATATTATTTAAAATAGTTGTTGAAAATAAAAAGCTTTCCTGAGGAACGTAACCAATTGACTTCAGATACGTATCTAAGGCATACTCTTTAATATTTGAATTATTAACTGAAATCATTCCGTTGTATGCATCAAATTCACGAAGTATCAATTTCATAATCGTTGATTTGCCAGCACCCGTTTTTCCAACAATGCCAAGAGTTTGACCAGAACCAATTTCAAATTTAACATTATGCAAGCTTTCCCGATCATCATCTGGATAATTAAAATGCTGGACATCAAATTTAAAAGATCCCACCGGTAATTTATCTAACCCCTTTTCATTATCTACAATGCCACTTTTTTGATTTAATAATATTTGAACACGATCATAACTAGCATTTCCACGTTCAATAACATTAAATAATCGACCAATAGCAAACATCGGCCAAACAAGTAACGCAATATAACTTATAAATGAAATCAGTTGTCCAATTGAAATAACGTTGTTAGCCACATAGTATCCACCTAAAATGATAGTGCAAACATATGACAATCCAATAATTAAACTTGTTATTGGATCAAACAATGCATCCAATAAATTAACTTTTCTATTAATCTTGATAGTTTCTTCAACTTTTCCTTCAAAATCTTCAATATCTTCTTGTTCTTGTCCAAGAGTCTTAATCACTTTAATTCCGCTGACACTCTCTTGCGTTTTATTATTCAACGTTGAAAACGCTGCTTGAGATGTAGAGAAAGCAGTGTGTATTTTAGTTCCTAAATATCTAGCCATAACCGCCAATAAAGGTAACGGAATAATTGCTAAGATTGTTAAACGCCAATCTATTAAAAATATCATTGCAATTATAGTTGTCCCACCCGTGATAATTGAATCAGCAAAAGTTAGTATACCTGCACCAGCAACCTGCTGAATAGCTGTTAAATCATTCGTTGCATGTGCCATCAAATCGCCTGTTCTATTTTGCTGAAAAAAAGATTGATCCATTTGCATAAAATGTTTAAATAATCGAGTACGTAAAATTTTTTCAAGGCGAGCAGCGCTACCCCAAATATTGGTTCTCCAGATATATCTAAACAGATATTGCCCTAATGCAACAAAAACTAAGATACTAATCCAAATTGCTAACTTACTCACTGTTAGTTCATTTTCACTCATACTATCAACGATATTTCCAATAATTTTAGGTGGAATAATTTGGAAGATTGCCACTAAAATCAGAAAGAATACTGCGATTCCATACGATTTTTTTTCTTGTTTAAAAAACCATCCAAGTTTTCTAAATATAGTCATTCTAACTCCTCCTTTTTATAAAAAAAAACAAGCAAAGGAAATCCTTGCCTGTTCATAAAATATTAAATTATTTTTTTTGCGAACTATTTTTTGCTTGTGCATTCATAGATGACATCATCTGATGTAATTTCTTTTCAGAAGGTTTTTGGCCCATTTGGACCATCATCATTCTTAACATATCTTCATTGATTGGTGGGTTCTTTTGTAAATATGTTTCCATATACTTACGAGCACCGAAAAATCCTCCGACAAGTCCAACTGCTAACGCAATAACGGCGATTAAAATCGTCATTCCCATTGACATAATTCAAGACCCCTTTCAATTCACTTCAATCACTAATTCTACACAATTTTCACATAAAAGAAAAGGTAAATCTATTCAAATTGGGAACTATTTTCTTAGTTATCTCGTAAACCTTTATCACGTTGAACTTTTTTTACTTTGTCAGGTGTTACTTCTTTACCTGTTTTATCATAAACCTGCATCATTTCAACTCGACTTCTAAAACTTTCTCTAAATAATGCAAGATACGTTTCACGAAGTTCTTTTCTTTCAGCTTCTTCAGCCTTTGTTAAACCTTCATCAGTTTTACTTTTTGCAGCTAATTCATTTATTCTTGGTGCTAAATCTTCTGGGATCATTTATTATCACTCCTTAAAATTTCACTCATAAGCATACCTGATAATATGATAAAAAACAATTATTCAAATTAACCGAACGTTTGTTTGCAACAACTACTTTCATATGCTACTATTAAAATAATAAATAATGATGATGAGGTGTACTAAATGACAAAAGCATCTGACAGCAAACAACTTGCAGTCTTGCGCTTTATTCATGAACGAGTGGACACGAAGGGTTATCCACCAACTGTTAGAGAAATTGGCGAAGCTGTTTCTCTATCATCTACTTCCACTGTTCATGGACACATTGCTCGACTTGAAAAAAAAGGATTACTAACTAAAGATCCCACCAAA
Organism: Dellaglioa sp. CoH-57-MRSF-17; assembly: GCF_056782015.1. The sequence continues at coordinate 351,520 of NZ_JBXAXY010000002.1, forward strand.
CCTAGGGCAATTGAACTTACACCACTTGGATTAGATGCGATTGGCGTTAATAGTCATGAAAATTTAATTCCAATGGTCGGGACCGTTACTGCTGGTGTACCCATTTTGGCTGTTGAACAGGTAACTGATTATTTCCCCCTCCCACCTGACTTTAATTCCTCAGATGATTTATTCATGTTAACAATTCGCGGAGAAAGCATGATTAATATTGGGATATTAAATGAAGATCAAGTTATTGTCAGAAAACAGTCAACTGCTGAAAATGGTGAAATTGTTATTGCAATGAATGAATTTGATGAGGCAACCTGTAAAAGATTTTTCAAAGAAGAAAATCATTTTCGTCTCCAACCCGAAAATGATTCAATGGAACCAATTATTTTAGATTCTGTCTCTATTTTAGGCAAAGTCATTGGACTCTATCGTCATTTTTAATGAACAAAGCAGAAAAAGCTACTAAATTAGTCAGACTAATCTAGTAGCTTTTTCTATTGAATAGAATATTGCCTTTGCATATTTTTGCTGCCTATTAAAATATATTTAGATTTATCATTACTGTAATCTAAATAAATATCTGCTCCATCATTTTTTAAATGATTTTGATACATATTCTCGTATAATTCAATAGAAACTTGAACACGTTCTTCTAAATTAATTTTCGGTAATTGACTCTTGAAATTATCTGTTAATGTACCAGAAAAGAATTCTCCAACTGCCCCTGAACCATAGCTATACATCCCTATTCTATCACCGGCCTCTAAATCATTACTATTTTCAAGTAAAGATATAAAGCTTAAATATAGTGAGCCAGTATATAAATTTCCAACCTGATTATTATACTTTTTAGCTGCCTCAAATTCTCGTTCTAATTCAATTTTTTTGCTATCTGTCGCTTCATTAAGGACTTCTCTTAAACCTTTAACACCAAGTTTTGTATATGGCAAATGATATAAAATAGCCTTAAAATCAGCAACAGTTAATCCTGTTTTATTTTTATACTCATTCCATGTTTGATTAAAAAAATCTAAATATACGTTCTGAGAAGTTTTACCGTCTACAAGTGCTTCGCTGTGATTTAATGGGCGCCAAAAATCCATAACATTTTCCGTTACAAATCCACTATCTGCATCTAATAAAAGTATTTTTGGGTTTTTCGTAATAATCATTGCGACAGCGCCGCCACCTTGTGTAGGTTCACCCGCAGTATTTAGACCATATCTAGCAATATCAGCACCAATGACTAAAACCTGACTATTTGGATTAAGCGACACATGTCCTTTTGCCAATTGAATAGCGGCCGTTGCTCCATAGCAAGCTTGCTTAATTTCGATTGATCTCACGTGTTTTAAGCCTAAAAGACCTGAAACGTAGGCTCCTGCCGACTTTGAATTATCAATACCGGATTCTGTTGCAAAAATAACAAAGTCAATTTTGTCTCTATTTTCGTTATCTATTAATAGATCTGCAGCATTTGCACCCATCGTCACCACGTCCTGTGTCGGCGGTATAACAGCCATTTTTGATTGGCCAATTCCAATTAAATATTTATTAGGATCTACATTTCTGACATTAGCTAATTCTGACATATCAACGTACTGATTCGATGTAAAAAAATTAATTCGATCAATTCCAATTTTCATTAATCTTCCAGCTTCCATTTATTATATTGTTTTTATTGTACTTGATGTCTCATTTGATGGCAAGATTTGGTATCACTGGTTTAAAAAGGTATCATTATTCAGTTTCAAATACTAAACCTAAATACTTTTATTACTACCCTAGAAATATCTTTATCAATAAACTATCACACTCGGCGAACAGATAAAATTTGGCAACGATTACAAGACTCATTGGTCGTATTGCACTTAATTGCACTTAATTGCACTTAATTCCCCTTGAATACTAATTATAGAATCACTTTATGTATTCTCTTGTAATTGTCCAGTTAGACGTATAAAATTTAACCATATATTTATACGAAAAAGGGGATTAATATGATTGCACAAACATTTTATTTAATTGTTTTAATTATTTGGGTGTCTATGATTGGGTTAACTATTTGGGATAAAGGTTTGACTAATTTTTTTAAATATATATTCACCCCTACAAAAATACCAAGACAAAATAGATTTAAACACCCTTTTTTGTCGTTTTTAGTTATTCAAGAAAAAGAACAAAAATTTTATTTTTATGCAGTAAGTTTTTTAATAGGTACAATTTTTGGTCTAATGTTTTTCCCCAGGTTCTTAATTTTAAGACTACTAACATTTAGCATTGCTTCATTACTGTTTTGTTATAGTTTTTTTTCATACCTAAAATTATTCCCTAAAAAAACAAAACTCTGGCAAATTGAATCGTATTTATTATTACTTATTACTACATTCATTTTTTATCTAATTAATTATATGAATTTGATTACACCACTAATGGAAACAACAGTTATTTTTACATTTATATTAGGTATTATTATCATTACCTTTAGTTCATTCTATTTATTAAAATTACTTTCATACATTGTTCAAAATAATTTTGCACATACTGTACAGGTTATTGCTGAATTTGCATTAAATATTTTCTATGAAGGTTTGCTTGTTGGAACTTCTTTAATAGGCGTTTTAGGAGGTGAATCAAAAGTTACCGAATTTGTCTCTAAGTTACCCAGTGTCCATGTTGTTGATCACTTAGTAGCTATTTCATATTATGGCTTGAGTGATTTTTTTGGAGACCCCATAAATTCTATTCAAAATGTTCAGTCATATCCAACAATAATTTTATATATTCATCTGCTAAGCTTATTATTTGGCGCAAGCTACACGTGGATATTTCTTGCTAACTTAATAAGCATTGATAATAATTAAATGAGTTTTGCAATTATATTAAAAAGTTGATATACTAAACAAAGTTATTTTGGAGAGTTGGCAGAGTGGTAATGCACCGGACTCGAAATCCGGCGAACGCTGTAATGGCGCGCGCAGGTTCAAATCCTGTACTCTCCTTTTTATATCATATTAAACCAAAATAAAAAAACACAAACGCCAGTTTAAAGGCATTTGTGTTTTTTATTTTGTATAAAAAGAGACTATAAAGCATTAAAACATCATATGACTTTGCACATATTTCGCACATTTTTATATACCTAACATTAAAAAAGCTTTAAGTGACTTTCTGAATTATAAAAAATCAGTATTATACCTGTATCTTGGACCCAAACTGATGTATATATAATTAATATTTCGCAAACAACCGTCTGTTCTTGGTAAAAGGAAGATAATATTCAAAAGCTCGTAGCTTAATTTAAAAATAAAAAGCTCTAGTATTGGACGAAAATCCAATACTAGAGCCTCATTTTATAAAATTATACAACAATAGCTATCATAAAGCTGTAATCATGAATTTAATAGTTCATTAAACTGAATATATCATAGTCTTTTATTTTTTGACGGCCCTTTAAATCATCTAATTCAATAAAAAAGGCAGTCCCTACAACAATACCACCTAATTGTTCAACTAATTCTATCGTCGCTGCAATCGTACCACCAGTTGCTAATAAATCATCTGTTACTAAAACCCTCTGTCCAGGTTGTACCGCATCCTTATGCATATATAGTGCAGATTCTCCGTACTCCAATGCATACTTGGCCTCAACGGTTTCTCGAGGTAACTTACCTTTTTTTCTAGCTGGTGCAAATCCTACACCTAGATCATAGGCCACTGGACATCCAACAATAAACCCTCTAGCTTCAGGGCCAACAATCATCTCAACATTTTTACTCTTGGCATATTCTACAATTTTATTTGTTGCTTCGCGGTATGCTGCTCCGTCTGCCATTAAGGGTGATATATCTCGAAAAACAACACCTTTTTCTGGGTAATCAGGAATTGCAGCAATATACTTTGTTAAATCTAATACCATTAATAAACGCTCCTTTAATCTTCTGTATTCAATTGTTCAAGTATCCACTTTTTAAGATCATTCTCTTTAGAGTAGACTAACTTATCTTCAGCTAATATTCGATTATTTCTTAGCTTATATTCAGAAGTATTTTTAATGTCCATTTTATTTGTTGTACTTTTTCCAGTCATTAATCCATCTTTTATTTTAACAAATTCCAACTCTAAAAACACCTTAATCATGAATATTAATAAATTTTTCTTTATTTTTAAAAAATCAGATAAGACGATTAGTTGATTATTAATATCAACATCTTTATGACTCATCACAAATTTATATAACTTTGCATACTGTTCTCTGGATGGCATACCATCTAAATAGGCACTGTTAGTCTTTAAAAATACTGCAATTATTTTCTGACTATCCGATAAACGTAATATTGTAGACATTTGTTCCAACGAGCTTGGGCAATCTACAAATATAATTGTTCTTTGATTATCAAAATCTGATACACTTTTTAGTTGATCAGCCTGCTTAAATATCTGTTTGTCTGATGAAAATTGTTTTACTTGGTCATAATTTTTTTTATTCCAGAATATAAACAAGCCTTCATTTTGAAATAAACTTTTATTCACGTGGTCAGTTCTTTCATCAATAATTACAAGCCCTTCAAATTTAATGTCCTGTACCATTAACTGTAAATTTGTTTTATTCATCCATACATTTTTTTCAATTTCACCGATTAATTTGATCTCATCTAAAGTATTCTTGAAATCATCAACATACTTTGCATTTGAAAATGAAATTCCACTAATTTTTTCTTTCTCACCAACAACTTCAAATTTTAAGTGAGTTCCTGTTTTACCAATAGCCTTAACATTTTGTATTGATTTATATTTAATTTCAAAAATCGGTTTTTCATTGTCTGTACCAAATGGTTTTAATTTTTCAATATCCTTATAAAAATCCAAAGTCAATTGATCTACATTTAGCTTTGCTACAACCACTTTGGCTGGCTTAACGTTCAATTGAATTCCTTGAGATACTGCTTCATTTTCCAAGTCTAATCTAAATCTTTCTAAGTTTTGAATGGGAAATGTTAATCCCACGGCCATATGATGTCCACCAAAATGAGATGTTAATTCTCTATGTTCATTAATTGCGTTATACAAATGAAATGTATCAATACTTCGACCGGATCCTTTTAAATAGCCCTTCTCTGTATCTTGGTTTAAAATAATTGTCGGTTTACCAGTTACTTCAACAACACGACTAGCAACGATACCTAATACACCTTCGTGCCAATTTTCACCTGTTATTACCAGTGTTTTCTTGTACTGATTATACTCTGCTGTAGCCTGTTTCAATGCTAGTTCTAATATATCTGCTACAATTTTTTGACGGCGTACATTTTCAGATTGAACAAAGTTTGCTATTTCCTGTGCTCGTTCATCGTCTAGACTAGTTAACAGTTCAACACCAATATTTGCATCACCTAATCGCCCAATTGCATTTAAACGCGGCGCAATACCAAAACCAATATCTTTTTCATCTACTGTTTCCTGTTTTACATTCGCAACTTCCATTAATGCAATCAATCCTGGCCGGAACGTTTGTTGTAAAACCTTCAGACCGAAACTTACAAGTGAACGATTTTCATCTGTCAGTGATACCAAATCTGCTACTGTACCGATTACCACTAAATCTAGTAATTCTTCTGAAATATCACCTGTTAATGCACTCGCAACTTTAAATGCCACACCAGCACCTGAAAGTTCTCCAAACGGATATTTTCCTTCAGGATGTCGAGGATGAATTATTGCATAAGCCTTTGGTAAAACATCTGGTAATTCATGATGATCGGTTACGATAACATCTATACCTTGAGATTGAGCAAATTCTATTGCTTCATTCCCTGATACACCATTATCAACAGTAATAATCAAATTAGTACCATTGTCTATTATTCTTTTATAAGCATCTACATTAGGTCCGTAACCATCTATAAATCGGTTAGGTATATAAGTTTCCACATCTGCGCCCATATCACTAAGTGTCTCAAACATGATTGAGGTACTCGTTAACCCATCAGCATCATAATCACCATAAACCGTTATTTTTTGATTTTTAACTATTGCTTGTTGAATTCGTTCAATTCCTTTACTCATATCATGCATAAGCATTGGATCGTGAATGTTTTCTGCTCCTACATTTAAAAAATCAGTAATAGCTTTTTCAGATGTAAGTCCGCGGCTCCATAGTAAAGATATCAATGAATGATCTAATTGAATATTTTCAAATATTTCATTAGGTATTTTGTCATTACTTAAATCTAAAAACTTCCAACTATACTTTGATTCAATCATGTTAAACCTCTACTTTACTAACGATTTATATTTTCTGATTTTAACGTTTTAATTTCATTTTGTAGTAATTGAACTTCTTTTCTATTCTGAGTTTTTATTTTATCAATTGAATTTTTCAATGATTCATCAAAATTATTTTTATAGTCATCCAATTGTTGATTTAATTCTTTATTTTCTTTTTTTAATTTTAAAGTTGCACTTGTTGTTAACAGACCTATCAGTAGTGCTCCTGCTAAAATTGAAAATAATAAAATAAGAATCATTGGCATTTTAATTTCTGCAAACCAAAAATTAATTGAAACTTCCTTTACATTTAAAATTGAAAAAATTGCTATTACGATAATAAGTAATAACGCTATGATTGTTCGCCATTGTTTTTTCATATTTTCCCCCACTATTTTTTGTTAAATACTGTACCCGCAAGTAAATCTCCCATTTTAGGGAAAATTGTATATCCCAAATATGCCATTTCCATATAATATGGTAAATTAATTTCGCGTTTATTTGTACTTATGTTTCTTGATATAATCTTTGCAACATGCGCAGGATTTAGCATCATTGATCCAATATTTTTTAAATAGTTGCCCTCTTTATCAGCTATTTTGAAGAAATTAGTATCAATTGGTCCAGGATTAACTGTCATAACTTTAATCCCTAGTGGTTTTAATTCTAATCTCAACGCATTAGAATAACCAAGGACACCATATTTCGTTGCTGAATAAATTGCTGATTTCGGTGTTGCAATTTTCCCAGCAATAGATGCAATATTAATAATAACGCCATATTTTCTATCTGCCATATTTAGCGCAACATTTTGAGTCATGTACATTAGCCCCAAGACGTTTACTCTAAACATTTTTTCAGCAACATCCATATCAAAAGATAACACATTCTCCATCAAACCAAACCCTGCATTATTTATAAGTACTTCAATCGGTCCAATTGAAGATTCAATTTTTTTAACCATTTTTTCAATTTGAATTGGATCAGAAACATCACATTCAATCGCATAAGCCAATCGACCAGATAGACGCTGACAAGCATCTTTAACCTCTGTAAGTTTATCCATTTGTCTAGCGCAAATAACAACAATTGCACCTTTTCTAGCAACCTCATATGCCAGTTCCTTACCTAAACCACTTGAACCACCACTAATTAGAACGATTCTATTACGTAAATCTTTTAACTCTTTATATTGACTAATCATTTACTTTTTCCTTTTGAGAAAACGGCACATTAATTACATCAAAATCTCTAACAACCGTTGTATTTTTAAAGATACTTCTTGCCTCACTCTGTAAAGTAATGGCCATTTTACCAACATATCTTGCGGAAATATGTGTCAATAATAACATTTTCACGTTTGATTTTTTAGCGATTTCTGCAGCCTGAGCACTAGTTGTATGATAATAATTCCTTGCCATTTTTGATTCAGCTTTTTCAAATGTACTCTCATGAACCAGAACATTTGCATTTTCAGCTAATGTATAACTATTTTTTGTTTTTCTTGTATCGCCCAAAATTGTGACAATACGCCCTTTTTTAGTTTCTCCCAAAAAATCATTTCCATTTAATTTTGTGCCGTCTTCTAATTGAACTATTTTACCGGCTTTTAATTCTCCATAAATTGGACCAGACGGAATATTTAATTCTTTAAGTTTATCTATTTGTAATTCGCCTGCATAATCATGTTCCACAATTCGATAACCCACGCTTATAATACGATGATCTAAGTAATCAAAATATACTTTAAAAGTGCTATCTTCAAATATTAATCCAGGTTTATCAAGTTCTACAAATTTAATTGTATATGACAACTTCGTTTCAGAAACTTGTAAACTGGTCTTCACAAAATTTTGAATTCCTTTAGGACCAAAAATAGTTAAAGGTCCATTACCTCCTTGAAATGATCGGCTACTCAAAAGACCTGGCAACCCAAAAATATGATCTCCGTGTAAATGTGTAATGAATATTTTTTCGATTTTCCGAGGTTTTATTGTCGTTTGTAAAATTTGATGTTGTGTTGCTTCACCTACATCAAACAACCAAACACTATTACGTTCATCTAGTAGTTTTAGTGCAATACTGGTTACATTTCTATTTTTTGCAGGTGCTCCTGCTCCTGTACCTAAAAATTCTAATTCCATATTATTAACCTATCCTTACTTATTCATTTGATTTCATTGGTAATGTAACTTCAAAAACGACACCCTTCGGTATCTTATTTCTAACTTCAATTTTACCTTTATGCTCTTCAACGATCCATTTCGCAATTGACAAGCCTAACCCATTACCACCTGTTTTACGATTTCTTGATTTTTCTTCTCTATAAAAGCGTTGGAAGATTATTTTTTTATGTGTATCACTAATATTTTCTCCATCATTAATGACTTGTATCACTAGTTGCTTAGCCGACTCAATAACGATAAACGAAATTTCATTACCCGCTACTGTGTATTTCAATGCATTATCAAGTAAAATGACAATTAATTGATGTATACGGTCTTCGTCTAATTGAATGTACTTACTTGCAATATTTATTTGAAAATAAAATTGTTTATTTTGACTAAGCGCAATATCTGCATAAGGATGAATAATATTCTCAAAGTATTCCTTAGCAAGGACTTTCTTAAAGTTAAACACATTAGCATTAGAATCTGAATTAGCTAACAATAATAGATCTTTTGTTAGATTATTTAATCGTCTAATCTCACTTAATGAAGTTGCAATTGACTCGCTTTCATCGATAATATTTGCATTAGGTTTTGTTAACAAATACTCTAATTTATTTTGTACTATCGTCAATGGTGTTCTAAGCTCATGGGCTGCATTATCGATAAATTCTCTTTGCTTATTCCATGCACTAATCGTTGGTTTAATACTAATAGATGATAAAATAACACTTAAGGCAATCGACAACATTCCAAAAATAAGCAGAGATACAAGTAAAATATTCCTAAAACTAATCAATGAGTTTTGATTAATCTCAATATTTTCAATAATTTGAATATATCGTGCTTTATGCCATTTTTTAACAGCTGAGTCTGGAATTTCCATTAAGTATGACCTAAACGTAGGTCCGTTTTTTTGTTTAATTGTTTTAAATTTGTTTAAATCAGATTTTTTAAATGGTATCTTATTAAAAACGGGGTATCTGGTACCCATTGCATCTTTATTAATTATTTCTCCATTTTGTGACCATAAGATTTGATAGACTTTAAAGTCAGGTGCTTGCTTCAAAAGTGGACTATCATCGATTCTATTTATGGAGACATAATTAGAATCTTTTATTCGTCTAATTTGTTTTTTCATTGATATATCTACATTAACTGTTAAGGTGTCATTAAATGAACTATATACAATTAAACCAAGTGTTACAAAAATAATACTGAAGCTTAAAAGATACATAAAAAATAATTTTATACGCGTATCTCTATTTGCCTTATTTTTCATCAGGTTCAACCAGATAACCAACGTTTCTAATTGTTCGAATCATTTTTTCATGACCAATCTTTTTTAATTTTTTTCTCAGATTACTCATATAAACTTCTACAACCGTAATGCTAGTATCGGACGTAAATCCCCAAACACGGTCAAATATTTGTTCTTTCGTTAAAATAGTATTCTTATTTTCCAGTAAGTATGTTAAAAATTCATACTCTTTACCCTGTAAATTGATAGATTGGCTGCCAGAAATAATTGTTCTGTTATCAGATAAAATCATATCTTGATATTTTAATTCACTATCTATTTCAAATTTCATTGTTCTTTTCAGAAGAGCCTTTATTCTCATTTGTAATTCGTTTAAATTGAATGGCTTAGCTAAATAATCATCCGCCCCTAAATTAAATCCGGTAATTTTATCGTCAACACTATCTTTTGCTGATAAGATTAGCACTGCCGTGTCAATTTTCTTTTCTCGAATTTTTTTTAATACATCAAATCCCGATATTGTAGGAAGCATTAAATCTAAAATAATAATATCATATATATTTTGTGAAGCTTTAAAAAAGCCTTCCTCGCCATCGAACGCTTGCTCTAACGTCATAATTTTTGCTGTTGCTTCAACAATATTATCAGAAATAATTGTATCATCTTCAATAATTAATCCTCTTGGCATTTTTTTTCCTCATTCCTTTCATTTTCATTAAAAAAAATGCATAATAATTATATCTTCTACTAAAGGATGGTTAAATATTATGCGAATGATCGATTTAGAATTAGCCACTATTGATTTAAATAAAAATTTTAATTTATATTACACTACTAATAATCTATTTTACCCTATTTCTAAGGTAATTAGTACATCAGAATATTTTATTTTAATTGTTACTCCCTCTGATAAACCCTTGTTACTTCAAGATTTACTTCACGTATCTGAGTTGAAATCACGTCATAATAAGCTGTTTATCCAAACTATTGATAAAAATTTACATTTAATTTTAGGTTATAAAATAGATCATAATAAACTATTTTTAGCTTAAAACTTAAAATAGATCTGTCTTCATTCTACTCTGATGCTATTATATATATCGCATGGAGTATTAATAAAAAATGCTAACTGCTGTTATACAGTTAGCATTAGTGACATTTGTTAATAGATAAAGTTATTCTACATAATTATCCTGTCTTTATAGTATATCTAAAAAATGGAGGTAAAACAAATGAATATTCTATCTACAACAGTAAGTATCGTTGCCCTATTAATTTCACTGTATACCCTGTACATCGTCCTAAAAAGTAATAGATAAATTAAACGCTAATTTTTAACACAATACATTATTCATACAACTACTGGATTAAGTCATCAATTGTCCTATCTTATTCAAAAAAGGACAATATTAGTTTGTTGAAACAAATTTAAAAAACATTATAGAACATAGCTATTTTAAGGGTGTACACTTTCTGGTGTTGGTGAAATAAAATTCATCAACACCAGTTTTTTATTCTGAAAACAAAAAAAGAGGCCACCATGACCTGTACTAGGCCCTGTCAAGTTGACGGATGAAATAATATAAAATTTAATATGTTTCTAAATGGCTTTATCCCAGTATT